>NZ_VSMK01000147.1 GCF_011682075.1 Nitratidesulfovibrio liaohensis | reverse complement strand
AGGGGCGCGGCCAGCGCGGCCACCACGATGGCCACGGCCAGCGTATGGATGAACGGACGGGCCAGCAGCCAGCCGATACCCACGGCCACCACGGCCAGCAGGGCCAGCCAGACCCGCGTGGGCGCGGCGTGGCCGGGCGCGGATGGTGTCGGCGGCATTGGCGGTACGGATGGACCGGATGGTCCGGACGCCACGGATGGTGCGGATGGTGCGGATGCTGCGGACGGCGCGAAAGATGCGGCAGGGGCTGCCCCCTCCGGCTGTCCGGCGGGGCTGCCATGCTCGGATTCGGCACACGGGGAGGGGCACCCCGCGCAGGGCGATGGGGCAAACGGCTCCACCCCCTGCGGGGGAACATCGCCGGGGCATCCCCCGCATGACGGGGAAAGACGCGTGGCGGCGCGGCGCAGCACCGGTCGGGCAGAGTGATGGAGGGGGCGGCGCGGGGAACGGGCAGGAGTACTCATGTCGCGGTGCTAGCATGCGGTGGGCGCCGAAGCAACAGCGGCTCCGCGACGTTGCTGCGCCTTCGGGCACGGCGGGCGGCAAAGGGCGGAAAAGGGCCGGTACCCTCTACAACTCCGCGCGCTCCAGCAGCCGCAACGGATGCATCACCACCACCTCGCGGCGGGTCACCCGCACCAGCCCCTCGTCCTGCATCTCGCGCAGAAAGTCGCTGACGGTCTGCTGGCACGATCCGGTCATGGCGGCCATCTGCTCCTGGGTCAGGCGCACGGGGATCACCGCCGGTTCAAGCCAGGCCGCCTCGTCGCCCAGCACCTCGTAGGCCATGTACACCAGCAGCTTGGCCAGCCGGGTGCCCACGTCGCAGGTCATCAGGTTGCCCACCTGCTCGCCGAGGTAGCGCACCCGCCCCCCCAGCGTGGCAATGACCCTGCGCGCCGCGCCGAAGTTGTCGGCCAGAAACTTCTCGAACTCGTCCCGCCCCGCCTCGCGCAGCACGCACGGGGTCAGGGCCTGGGCATTGGCCTTGCGCGGCACCGAATCCAGCACCTCGGCCAGGCCGAACATCTCGCCCCGCCTGCGCAGGAAGAAGATGGGTTCCTTGCCCGACGGCGCAATGCGAAAGATGCGCACGATGCCCTGCTCCACGTAGAAGCACGAATCGCCGGAGTCCTCCTCGAAGAACACCATGTCGTTCTTCGCAAAGTCCCTCCGGCGCGACAACGCCAGAAACGCCGCCCGCTCGTCCGGCAGGTCGGCGAAAAAATCCTCGGTCCAGAGATGCCAGTTGCGTTCCATGAGCCCCCCTGGCGGAGAGCGTAGTGCTCCTGCGGCATATTGCAAGGGGGCAAAGGCGGTATCGGACACCGGATGTCCGCGCCGCCTCCGCCCCCCGGAGTGTGATTACGCGTCCTTGTCAGTCCGGATGGCCGGGGCCACGGCCAAGCGGTTGCGATATTTGTAGGTGGTTTCCACGCCGTGGATGTCCACGCACTTCCAGGTGATGTGCTCCTTGCCCATGATGGGGCGCAGGGACGCCTTGTGGTACCCCAACTGGTAGGGGATGCGCGTCTCAATGGCGGCGCGGGGGCAGGCCTTGGTGCAGGACATGCAGTCCCAGCAGTCGCGCGTGCAGCGGCAGCGGGCCTTGCCCGTGGCTGCGTCCACCACCATCAGGTTGCCGGGGCAGGCTTCTTCGCAACGCGATTCGGGCAGCCCTTCGCAACCGTTGCACTTTTCGGTCAGTATTCTCGGCGGCATGTGTTCCTCCGTCCGGATGAAATGCGGTTAAGCCTTGAACCGGTCGCCGGGGACCAGCTGCTCGTAGGGCCGGGTGAAGGCGGTCACCTCGCCGGTGGCCGGGTCGCGCCGGGTTTCCACGAAGCAGTCGAAGTTGGCGTCGTCACGGCCGGGGTAGTCGCTGCGGGTCTGCCACCCGGCCCAGCGGGTTTCGCGGCGGGCCTTCAGGTGGTGCACCACGGCCTCGGCCACGTCCACGCGGTCCATGGTCTCGTTGGCCTGCATCAGGTCGTGCAGGTCGGCGGCCTTCAGGTAGGCGAACTGCGATTGCAGCATCTTGATGTGGCGCAGGGCGTAGTCCAGGCGCTCCTCGTTGGTGCGGTAGAACTGCGAGCTGCCGCCCGCGTACTCGTCCATCAGGCGCTGGAGGCGTTCCTTCATCTCGGTGGGGGTCACGCCGTCGTAGTCCTTGCCGCGCAGCAGCGGCGCGAACACGCGGGCCTTTTCCGACTCCACTTGCGCGCTGACGGCGGCTTCGTCGGGCGTTTCAAGGCCCGCCGCCATGTAGGCAATGGCGCCGCGCGCGGCCAGCTTGCCTTCCGCCGCACAGCCGCCCACGAACTTGTTGGGGTTGCCGCCCGCCGTTTCACCCGCCGCGAACAGGCCGGGCACGGTGGTCATGCGCTGCATGTCCACCCAGAAGCCGCCCATGGTGTGGCCGCCCATGATGTACGGGTCGGACCCGTATATCTCGATGGGCTCCTTGGTCACGTCCTGCCCCCGGCTGGCCAGGAACAGCACGAACGACGGGCGCTCGTTGAGGTAGTCGGTCATCATGGCCTGCACCAGTTCGGGGGCCATGTTGCGGGTGTCGCAGTAGCAGGGGCCGCGCCCGGCCAGCCATTCCTCCATGGGGGCGTTGGCCCGGATGAAGCGCGGGGCCGCGTCGCCGCCGAGGTGGGCGTAGCGGCTCATGACCCGCTCGTCCTTGCAGTTGATGATGGGCGCCTTGTAGCCCACCGAAATGGTGTCCACGGGGCCGCAGAAGTCCTTGGTGCGGGTGGCCACCCAGCGCTGCTCCAGCGACGACAGCTCCGCGCCCTGGCGGAAGCCCATGGCGTAGCCGGAACCCACGCAGTAGGGGCACATCCAGATCTGCGCGCCGCTGTCGGTGGAATCGGCGGTGTACGACTTGTACAGGGTGCCCGCCCCGCCGGTGGAAACCACCACGGATTTGGCGCGGAACACGTGGAACGCACCGTCACGCACGCCAAGGCCCATGGCTCCCACACAGCGGCCACCGTCCATGAGCAGGCCGGTCCCCACCACGCGGTTGTACACTTCGGCCCCGGCCTCGATGGCCTTCTCGGCCATGATGGGCTTCAGCTGCTCGCCGTGGATGGAAATGTCCCACTTGCCGCGGTAGCGGATCTTGCCGTTCTCGTCGCGCAGGATGGGCAGGCCCCAGCGCTCAAGGTCGTCGATGGCCTCGTTGAGCTCCTCGGCGTTGCTCAGGGCCAGGTCCTCGCGCAGGGGGCCGCCGCCCACCTGGGCGCGGCTCCAGCGCACCAGGTCCTCGGGGGTCTTGCCTTCGGGAATGTAGGTGTTCAGGGCGTCCATGCCCGCCGAACACGCACCGGAGCGCATGATCTCGGCCTTTTCCATGATCACCACGCGCAGCGACGGATCAAGCCGCTTGGCCTCGGTGGCCACGAAACACCCGGCGTTGCCGCCGCCGATGATCAACAGGTCGCACTCCACCGTTTCCGTGCGCACCTCTGCAAGGCTGCGCGGCGCGATGTCCACGGCCCTGCTGGCCTTTCTGTTCGCCATGTCGTTTCTCCCGACGTTGATTGGATACGTTACGGATGCGCCGCAGGGGCCACCGCATCGCCATGCTATTTTCCTGGACACCCCATGCCGCCACCTGCGGCGCAGGGCTCATGAATCTTCTTTGGTCTGACGCGCCACCGCCGCCCTGCGGCGCAGGGATTTTGTTCGCTGGCAAGGCGAGCAAGCCTGCCATGAGGGTGCATACTTTTGCCGTATTCACCCGAAATGGCAGGCGCAGCTCAACGCCGCCAGCGGGCAAAAGACCAAGCCGCAGCCTAAGCGCTGCCAAGGCCCAGCTTAATCCCCATATACTGCAGCCCCACGAAGATCAGCAGGATGCCGAACAGCAGGCGCAGGTAGCGGGTGTCCACCACGCAGCCCAGACGACGCCCGAAGTTGGCCCCGCAGTAACCGCCCATCATGGCGAACACGGCCAACTGGTAGATGACGGTGTCGGCCACGCCGCGCACGATGAACTGCGAGCCGATGTTGGCCACCTTGACGAAGTTGCCGGTGCCCACGGCCACCATCATGGGCAGGCCGAAGGCCGCGTGCAGCATGGGGGTGAACAGGAAGCCGCCGCCCACGCCGATGATGCCGGTGAGCGCGGCGATGAAGAAGTTGCCGAAGGCCGGGAACAGGATGTTGGTGCGGTAGGGCACGCCGTTCCATTCGCCGCCCGCATAGAGCAGGCCCTGCTTTTCGGTGGCCACGAAGCCGCCGCTCTTGGCCGGGGCGGGGCGAATGCCGCGCCACAACATCCAGAACGCCGCGCCAAAGACCAGCACGGAGAAGTACATCTTCAACTGTTCCGGGGTCATGCCCAGCGAAAGGTACGCGCCCGCGCCCGCGCCCAGAAAGCCGGTGGCCATCATGGGGAAGGCCACCTTCATGTTGGGGGTCTTCTTGGACAGGTGCACCATGGCGGCCATCAGGCCGATGACGGCAGAGGCAAGGCTGTTGGTGCCCAGGGCCACCTTGACCGGCAGGCCCAGCCACAGGGTGTACAGGGGCACGGAAAACAGGCTGATGAACGCCCCCACCATGCCGCCCAGGAACCCGGCCACCATGCCCACGCCAATGCCCAGCACCGGCACCACGTTGACGGTGCCCCAGTTGGGGTGACTCCAGGCCACGGTCCACGAGGGCGCAACCGATTCCTTGACCAGCGCCAGCAGCAGCACGGCGGTCAGCGCCCACAGGGCCATGTTGCCGGGGGTGCGTTCGCCCAGCACCGCCCGGATGCCCGTGAGGAACGGGGAACAGGTGATGTCGGCGTCCGCCGCTCCGTTTGCCGGGGCCGCGCCCGCCGCTGCGCCCGTGTTGTTCGTATCCGCCATTCCCGCCTCCCTTGCTGATTGAAGTGATTGTGGTGGTGAGTGTGTCCGCCTCGCCGGGGCATCCGGAACCGGACAGCCGGGCGCGGGGCGTGCATCGTGAGCCACGGGAGTAGCGCGAAGGGGGCAACGGGTTCTATCGCGGGGACGATAAACGGAGGAAACGTGACGAAATGGGGGTGAAAAAAGGCGGGGTGGCGGGATGTGCGATAAATCAAATCGTGCATTAACACTGCGTTACTGACTGACAAAGACAAAACGGAGCGGACCGCACGCATTCCGCCCCGCCTGCTGACAACCCGCGCGTGCCGGGGTATGGGTGAAGCATCCCCGCCCCTGCCGCCCGCCCCCCGCTCATGGGGGCACACGCACGGACCACACCGGGCACGCACCACGGACACGCGGCGCAGCGCGGGGAAGGAGGGTGCGCCGTGTTCGCCCTGCTGTTTCTGCAACGCCCCTGCGTGGGCTGCGGTTTCTGCTGCGCCAAGGCCCAATGCCCGCCGGGCCGTGAGGCCTACGGTGACCGTCGCCGCTGCCCCGGCCTGTTCTGGGACGGGGCGCGCTACCGCTGCCGCCTGGTCATGACCGACGCCCAGGTTGCCGCCGTGTTGCAGGTGGGCGAAGGCTGCTGCCGTCCGCTGAACCGCTGGCGCAAGGATGTGCGGGAGCGGGTGAAGCCGTTGTGACCGGGGCCCCCGCCCTCCTTCCTGCATGCGGGCGGGCACGCGGCCCGGCGTCCCGATTCCGTCATCCTTTCCCGGCCAGTCCCGCCAGTCCGGCCAGTCACACCAGTCCGGCCAGTCTGGTCCAACCCGTACCAGCCCGTACCAGCCCGGGCCCGCGCGAACGGCTTTGCTTCGGGCGCGGCGTGACGTATACCCTTTGCGCAGGTTGCCCCGTCCAGTGCGCGCAGCCGCTGCGCATTCCCCGCGCAGCCCCGGCGTGTCCGGCGTGCCCGTCACATCCGGCGCCCCCGTTGCGCACCCGTTGCGCACCCGTTGCGCCCCGTT
>NZ_VSMK01000146.1 GCF_011682075.1 Nitratidesulfovibrio liaohensis | reverse complement strand
AAAGCCCCGCCGCCGTGGCCGCCGCGTCGGACGTGGTCATCGCCATGTTGCCCAACTCGCCGGAAGTGCGCGCGGTGGCGCTTGGCCCCGGCGGCATCGCGGAAGGCGCGGCCCCCGGCTGCATCGTGGCGGACATGAGCTCCATCGCCCCGCTGGCCAGCCGCGAGATAGCGGCGGAACTGGCCGCAAAGTCCATCCGCATGCTGGACGCCCCGGTGAGCGGCGGCGAGCCCAAGGCCATCGACGGCACCCTGTCGGTGATGGTGGGCGGCGCGCAGGCGGACTTCGACGCCTGCCTGCCGGTGTTCAAGGCCATGGCCGCTTCCGTGGTGCGCGTGGGCGAGGTGGGCGCGGGCAACGTGGCCAAGCTGGCCAACCAGATCGTGGTGGCGGGCAACATCGCGGCCATGTCCGAGGCGCTGGTGCTGGCCACCCGTGCCGGGGCGGACCCGGACCTGGTCTACCAGGCCATCCGGGGCGGCCTTGCGGGCAGCACCGTGCTGGACGCCAAGGCACCGCTGGTCATGGACGGCAGGTTCACCCCCGGCTTCCGCATCCGCCTGCATGCCAAGGATCTCGGCAACGTGCTGGAAACCTCGCACGCATTGCACGCCCCGCTGCCGCTGACCGCGCAACTGATGGAAGTGATGCAGGGCCTGATGGCCGACGGCCTGGGTGACGCCGACCACGGCGCGCTGATCCGCCACTGGGAGAAACTGGCCGGGGTGGAGGTGCGCCGCAAGCCCGCGTAGGCTGGTCGGCAAGCTCGCCGGGAATATAGTCGAACATCGGCTGAACATTCGTTGTTCATTGTCGATGTGAAATTATCATGCCTGGCAACCACATGCCGCGCCGCCCCACCGGGTGGCGCGGCCTTCGTTTTCCGTTCCCGCCGCTGCCGCTCCCCGGCGTATTGCCGCAGCATGCGGACCGCAACGCACTGCGGCCCACTGCCCATTGTTGCGGATACCCTTGTGTCACACGTTTGCAGGGCGCCCCCCCGTCCGCCACGGACTGTTCAGCCAAACGGCACGGGTCGTCATGCACAACGCATCCCCTTGTGAGGCCCGTCTTTTTGCGATAGCAAGAGGAACTGACCCGTGCCCTTTCACCCATCACCAGACGCGCAACCAGAGTGGAGCCCCTCGCATGGCGGACCAGACCCCGCACCTGACCATCACCCCCCTTGGCGGACTCGGAGAGATCGGCCTGAACTGCCAGATCTGGTCCACGCCAGACTCCATGGTCCTGGTGGACTGCGGCCTGATGTTCCCCGAAGACTACCACCTTGGCGTGGACGTGGTTATTCCGCGCTTCGACCACGTGTTGCAGAACCGCCACCGGGTGCGCGGCATCGTGCTGACCCACGCGCACGAGGACCACATAGGCGCGCTGCCGTGGCTGATGCCCCACCTGAAGGCCCCCATCTACGGCTCGCGCTTCACCCTGGCCCTTGTGGAACACAAGCTGCGCGAACACGGCCTGGCCGACCGCGTGGAACTGGTGCCCGTCTCGCCGGACGTGCCGCTGGTGCTCGGCGACATGACCTTCCGCTTTCTGCCGGTGTGCCATTCCATCATCGAAGGGTACGCCCTGGCCGTGGAAACCCCGGCGGGCCGCGTGGTGCACACCGGCGACTTCAAGATCGACCCCAATCCCCTGTCCGGCCCCGGCACAGACCTTGCGCTGTTCCGCGATTTTGCCGGTGAAGAGGGCGTGCGCCTGCTGCTGTCCGACTCCACCAACATCGAGCGTGACGGCCAGTCGCTGGGCGAGCGCGAGATCATGGACACCTTCCGCCAGCTGTTTCAGGAAGCGGAAGGCCGCATCGTGGTCACGCTGTTCTCCAGCCACATCCAGCGCATCCAGGAAGTGTTCGACCTGGCCAGCGAATTCGGGCGCAAGGTGGTGGTCAGTGGCCGCAGCCTGATGAACAACATAGAGATAGCGCGCAACCTCGGCTTTCTGCGGGCAGAGGCGGGCATGATCCTGGACGCCGTGACCATGCCCCCCATGGCCGACCGCGACCTGGTGCTGCTGGTCACCGGTTCGCAGGGCGAACCGCTGTCGGCCCTTTCGCGCATCATCATGGGCGAGCACAAGCAGCTGTGCATCCACCGGGGCGACACGGTGGTCATGTCCTCGCGCTTCATCCCCGGCAACGCGCGGGCCATCACCAAGCTGATCAACGAACTGTACCGGCTGGGCGCGGAAGTATACTACGACAAGGTGCGCTCCATCCACGCATCGGGCCACGCCCACCGCGACGAGCTGCGCGCCATGATCGAGGCGGTGCGCCCCCGCTACTTCGTGCCGGTGCACGGCGAATACCGCCATCTGGTCAAGCACTGCCGCCTCGCGCAGGAATGCGGCGTGGCGCAGGAACGCACCATCATCCTTGAAAACGGCGATCCCATCACCCTCACTCCGGACAGCGTGCGTTTCGAAGAGCACGTGCCGGTGGAGTTCATTCTGGTGGACGGCAAGGGCGTGGGCGACGTTGGCCATTCGGTGCTGAAGGAACGGCACATCCTGGGCGGCGAGGGCATGGTCATCGTGGTGCTGGTGGTGGACGACACCGGCTGGGAAGTGCTGCACGGCCCGGAAATGCTGTCCAAGGGCTTCGTGTTCGAACAGCACTACAACCACGTGCTGGAAGACGCCAAGTGCATCGTGCTGGACATCTTCGAGAACATCCCCCCCGGCGAGACGGAACGGCTGCAGGACCGCATCCGCTCGTCGCTGCGGCGGTTCTTCCGCAAGGTGCTGGAGCGCGACCCCATCGTGGTGCCCGTGATCACCACCATCTGACCATCCGCAGGGTGCCGCGCGGCCCCGGCAACGGCTTTTTCGGCCCTTTTCGGAAAAGGCGGCTACCCCCTTTCCGAACCTGACGGCGCCCGATTTCGGGCATTGACGATGCAACGCGGCGGGTACGCCCGCCGGAGCGGAGCGGCGACATGCGCGTGGTACGGGTGCAATACAAGGGCAGCGTGTTCTTTGGCGCGTTGCAGGACGACGGCGTGGTGTGCCTGAACCACCAACTGGGGCTGAAAGACCCCATCCCGCTGGCGGACCTTGCCATCCTGCCGGTGGTGGCCCCGTCCAAGATCATCTGCGCGGGCATGAACTACCGCGACCACGCGGCGGAAATCGGCTTTCCCGTGCCGGACGAGCCGGTGTTCTTCCTGAAGGCCCCCACCGCCGTCATCGGCAGCGGCCAACCCATTCTGGTGCCGCAGGGCGTGGGCCGGGTGGACTACGAGGGCGAACTGGCCCTTGTCGTCGGACGGCAATGTCGCAACATTTCACCGGATGCCGTGCCCGCGAACATCTTCGGCTATACCTGCGCCAACGACGTTACCGCCCGCGACCAGCAACGCCGCGATGGCCTGTTCGGCCGCTGCAAGGGCTACGACACTTTCTGCCCCGTGGGTCCGTGGATAGAAACCGACCTGCCCGACACCGCCAACCTGGCCGTGCGCACCCTGGTCAACGGCGAGGTGCGCCAGCAGGGCAATACCGCCGACATGCTGTTCACCCCCAACGAGATGGTCAGCGCCATTTCGCGCGTCATGACCCTGCTGCCCGGCGACCTCATCCTTACCGGCACCCCCGTGGGTGTCGGCCCCATCGTGCCCGGCGACGAGGTGCGCGTGGAAATCGAGCAGGTGGGGCTGCTGATCAACCCCGTGCTGGCTGCCCCGGATGGGGACGAGCACCCCGAGGTGCCGTTGCAGTAGGCGGGGCCGCCCGCCGCGCCCGAACGAATGCTGGCTACCCCCGCCCCGCCAACGGGCTGTTTCTAAATGAGGATTTTCGTTCGTTGGCAAGGAAAGCGAGCCTGCCATGAGGGAGCATGCGGCAGCCGTTATGCGAGTCTTCGAGCATTGCCCTAGCCGTTGGTGAGCGAAGCGAACCTTACGGATAAGGACAGCAGAGCTATGGCAGGCAAAGCTTGACCGCGTTGCGCTCGATGCCCGTAACACTCGCAAGCTCGCGTAACGGGCACGCTTCGCGCCCTTCGGGTCGGTCAGCCAACGGGCGAAAAGACCATTTGACGCCTCCCCAGCGCTTGCCATCCGCCACAATCTGGCGTATGCATTCCTGCCTTTTACACCAAGCACACTCCGGTTTCGGCCCGGGGTGCCCGCCACGCTTTGAGCGGCGCGGGTTGAAGGGCCATGGCCGGTGTGGAAGAAAAAACCCGCAAGGAGTTCTGAAATGGCTTACGTTTCCATGAAGCAGATGCTGGAAACCGGCGTGCACTTCGGTCACCAGACCCGCCGCTGGAACCCCAAGATGCGCCCCTTCATCTTCGGCGCCCGCAACGGCATCCACATCATCGACCTGCAGCAGACAGTCAAGCTGTTCCGCACCGCCCACGACAAGGTTGTGGACACCGTGGTCAACGGCGGCAAGGTCGTGTTCATCGGCACCAAGCGCCAGGCTCAGGAAGCCGTGGCCGTGGAAGCCGGCCGCGCCGGGCAGTTCTACGTGACCAACCGCTGGATGGGCGGCACGCTGACCAACTTCACCACCATCCAGAAGAGCATCGACCGCCTGAAGAAGCTCGAGGCCATGTTCGCCGACGGCACCGTCAACAAGTACCAGAAGAAGGAAATCCTGCGCATGCAGCGCGAGATGGACAAGCTGCTGGCCACCCTTGGCGGTATCAAGGAAATGGACCGTCTGCCCCAGCTCGCCTTCATCGTGGACCCGCACCGCGAAGACATCGCCGTGAAGGAATGCCGCAAGCTCGGCATCCCCATCGTGGCGGTTACCGATACCAACTGCGATCCCGACCTGATCGACTTCGTCATCCCCGGCAACGATGACGCCATCCGCGCCATCAAGCTCTTCGTGGCCGCCATCGCCGACGCCTGCCTGGAAGGCGACGCCATGCGCAAGGAACGCAAGGGCAAGGACGCCGAGGAAGAGCTGAAGAAGGCCGCCGCGCCCAAGGCTGAAGCCGCCCCCGCGGCCCCCGCCGCTGAGGCCGCTCCCGCCGCCGAAGCCGCCGCCGAGTAATCAGACCTCCACGACATCTCAGGGAGACCGCACAATGGCAATTACCGCCCAGATGGTTAAGGAACTGCGCGAAAAGACCGGCGCTGGCATGATGGACTGCAAGAAGGCCCTGGAAGAAAACGGCGGCAGCCTCGAAAAGGCCGTCGACTGGCTGCGCCAGAAGGGCCTTTCCAAGGCCGCCAAGAAGGCTGGCCGCGCCACCTCCGAAGGCGTCATCGGCAACTACATCCACTCCACCGGCAAGATCGCCGTTCTCGTGGAAGTGAAGTGCGAAACCGATTTCGTGGCCCGCAACGAAAAGTTCCAGGAATTCGCCAAGAACGTGGCCATGCAGATTGCGGCCAACAACCCCGCCGCCGTGGACGCCGAGTCCGTGGACCCCGCCGTCATCGAGCGCGAGCGCGAGGTTTACCGCCAGAAGGCCCGTGAAGAAGGCAAGCCCGAGAACATCATCGAGAAGATCGTTGAAGGCGGCATCAAGAAGTTCTACAAGGAGATCTGCCTCCTGGAACAGCCGTACATCCGCGACGACAAGATGACCATCCGCGACCTGCTGAACGACGTCATCGCCACCCTGGGCGAAAACGTCACCATCGGCCGCTTCGTCCGCATGCAGCTGGGCGCGGAAGAAGCCTAGCCGCAGGACGGAACGCCGCCATGCCGTACGGATGCAAGCGCACCGCTACCGGCATGCAGCTGACCGTGCATGCATCATGAATGAAAGGGGGGTCGAAAGACCCCCTTTTTCGCGGGCTACCACTTGGGGTATGTTTCCCTGCGGCAGCCGCGCGGGCGGGGCGCACACGGCACCGTCACACACCGAGCCCTCCGGCTGCCCCGCCGCCGCGAGGCCCCACGGGACGGGGTTTCGTCCCCCCG
>NZ_VSMK01000145.1 GCF_011682075.1 Nitratidesulfovibrio liaohensis | reverse complement strand
CCCCGCACGTCCTTGCCGCCCCCTCGGCCCACACCCCGGCCCCCCCCTCGGCCAACGTCCCTGCCGCAATGCGCCCCGCCCATGCCCCCGCCCGTCGCCACGCCATGCCCGTCCCATCGGTGCAGCCCGGCAGCGGCCAGATCATCCGCATGGACCTGACCACGGAACAGCTGGCCGGCATGGTGGGGGCCACCCGCCAGACCGTATCCACCCTGCTCAACGACATGATCCGCTCCGGCATCCTTGAACGGGTGGGACGCGGGGCCTACCGCGTGCGCGACATGGACCGCCTGCGCGAACTGGCCAGCGCGTAGACCGGCGTCAGCCGTTTCTGTCCGGTCCAGCCCGGCCCCTTTTCCCCTGCCCGCCAGCGGCCACGGCTCTGCCCCTTTCCTTTCCTCGGCGGGGTATGCACCCTGCCGCCGTTTCCCCCGCCGTCTCTACCTCGCCATCGCCCCGCCCTGGCCGCCTTTCCGACCCCTCGCCGCCTTGCCGCGATTTCTCCCTCCCATTTTTTGTGTACCTTCGCGCCTTTTGTCGGCTAGCCGACATACCCCACCGGCCTGCCGCGCTACATTCGCACCATACAGTGCCGCCCGCGCGCAGGAGAGGACGCGCGGGGGCGGCGGATGCGTCCGCACGCGTCGCGGGAAACGGCAGCGGACGTGGTGCAACCGCAGCGGCCCCGTGCGGGGCCACCGCCCAGGGAGGGCAACATGAATTCCGGAACCCCCGACAACGAGCGCACCCTGTGGGAAGACGCGCGGCAGATGCTGCGCAAGGCCGAAGCCGAAAACATTCCCACCGCGTGGGACCGCATGCGCGAGCAGACGCCCCACTGTAAATTCTGCGAACTGGGCACCACCTGCCGCAACTGCGTCATGGGCCCCTGCCGCATCGCCAACCGCAAGGACGGCAAGATGCGCTACGGCGTGTGCGGCGCGGACGCCGACGTCATCGTGGCCCGCAACTTCGGCCGATTCATCGCGGGCGGGGCAGCAGGGCACTCCGACCATGGCCGCGACCTGATCGAAACGCTGGAGGCCGTGGTGGAAGGCCATGCCCCCGGCTACACCATCCGCGACGAGGCCAAGCTGCGCCGCATCGCCGCCGAACTGGGCGTGGCCGACGCGGACACCCGCCCCACCCTGGACGTGGCCCGCGACCTTGTGGACGTCTGCTACGCCGACTTCGGCAGCCGCCGCACCGAACTGGCCTTTCTGAAGCGCGCCCCCAAGGTCCGCCGCGAGCTGTGGGAGCGCCTGGGCATGACCCCGCGCGGCATCGACCGCGAAATCGCCGAGATGATGCACCGCACCCACATGGGCTGCGACAACGACCCCGCCAGCCTGCTGACCCACGCCGCGCGCACCGCGCTGGCCGACGGCTGGGGCGGGTCCATGATCGGCACCGAACTTTCGGACATCCTGTTCGGCACGCCCATGCCCCGCCAGTCCACCGTGAACCTGGGCGTGCTGCGCGAAGACGCGGTGAACATCCTGGTGCACGGGCACAACCCCGTGGTGTCGGAAATGATTCTGGCCGCCGCGCGCGAACCCGCCATGCAGCAGGCCGCCCGCGATGCCGGGGCCGCCGCCCTGAACGTGGCCGGGCTGTGCTGCACCGGCAACGAACTGCTGATGCGCCAGGGCATTCCCATGGCGGGCAACCACCTGATGACGGAACTGGCCATCGTCACCGGCGCGGCGGACGCCATCGTGGCCGACTACCAGTGCATCATGCCCAGCCTTGTGCGCATTGCCGCGTGCTACCACACCCGCTTCGTGACCACCTCGCCCAAGGGGCGGTTCACCGGGGCCACGCACATCGAGGTGCACCCCCACAACGCACAGGAAAAATGCCGCGAGATCGTGCAACTGGCCATCGAGGCCTTCACGAAACGCGACCGCGCGCGGGTGAGCATTCCCGTACAGCCGGTGCCCATCACCACCGGCTTTTCCAACGAGGCCATTCTGGCCGCGCTGGGCGGCACCCCGGCCCCGCTGCTGGACGCCGTGAAGGCCGGGCAGATTCGCGGGTTCGTGGGCATCGTGGGCTGCAACAACCCCAAGATCATGCAGGATTCCGGCAACGTGGGTCTGGCCAAGGAACTCATCCGCCGTGACATCATGGTGCTTGCCACCGGCTGCGTGACCACGGCGGCGGGCAAGGCAGGGCTGCTCATGCCAGAGGCCGCCGACATGGCCGGGCCGGGGCTTTCCGCCGTGTGCAAGGCGCTGGGCGTGCCGCCGGTGCTGCACATGGGCAGCTGCGTGGACAATTCTCGCATCCTGCAACTGTGCGGCCTGCTGGCCGACGAGTTGGGCGTGGACATCAGCGACCTGCCCGTGGGGGCGTCGTCGCCGGAATGGTATTCGGAAAAGGCGGCGGCCATCGGCCTGTACGCCGTGGCCAGCGGCATTCCCACCCACCTCGGCCTGCCGCCCAACATCCTGGGCAGCGACGTGGTGACCGGCTTGGCCGTGGACGGCCTGAACGGGCTGGTGGGCGCGGCGTTCATGGTGGAGGCCGACCCGGTGAAGGCGGCGGACCTGCTGGAAGCGCATATCGTTGATCGCCGCAGGAAGCTGGGCCTTTCCGCGTAGCACGCATACAAACATGCAGGTGCGCGTCCGGACCATCGGGCATCGTAGACGCACACCTTGCGCATCACCCGGCGGCGCGGTCACCGGCCCGTGGCCGCGCCTTCCCGCACCGGGACGGGCCGGGGCAGGCACTTCCTGCTCCGGCCCAGCTCCGGCGCTCCCGCCCTGGCCCAGCTTCGGCACTTCGGCTCTGGCCGGGACACACGGGGCTACAGCGGCGCACGCTGTCGGGACATCTCCGTGCCATCCCCCCTTCGAAAGCTTTGGGGGGATGGGGTGGGGGTCCGGGGGCGGGGAAGGGACCCTTTCCCGAAAGGGTCCCTTCCCCGCCCCCGGTTCTCTCTCTTCCGAAACGGACGCCACACAGGAGGCACGCATGAAACTGGCATTTGCGGGCAAGGGCGGTGCGGGCAAGACCACGCTGGCGGCCTGGACGGCGGACTATCTGGCCCGGCACGGGCACGACGTGTGGATGATCGACGCGGACACGGCCCTGTCACTGGGACGCGCGTCGGGACTGTCGCGCGACGGCCTGCCGGTGCCGCTGGTGGAACGGCACGACCTGATCATGCAGCGCATCGGCACGGGCATGATCAGCCTGACGCCGGAGGTGGGCGACCTGCCCGAGGCACTGGCGGTGGAGGTTCCCCTTGGGGGGGCTGCGGCCTCCGGCATTGCGCCGGGGCGCAAGCGGCTGCTGGTCATGGGGTCGGTGGCCGGGGCCGGGGGCGGCTGCGCCTGCGAGGCCAATTCCCTGCTGAAGGCCCTGCTGTCCCACCTGATACACGACCGGCGCGAATGGGTGCTGGTGGATCTGGAAGCCGGGGTGGAGCACCTTGGCCGGGGCACCGTGGCGGCGGTGGATGGTCTGGCGGTGGTCAGCGAGCCGGGGCTGCGCAGCCTGGAAACGGCGGCGGACATCGCCCGTCTGGCGCACGGCCTTGGCCTGCACCGACAGGTGCTGGCCCTGAACCGGCTTGCCGGACCGTGCGTTGCCTGCGCCGAAGACGAATACCTGCCCCAGTTACCCCTGCTGCCTGACAGCCCCGAACTGGTCGGGCTGCCCGAAACGCGGGTGGGCGTGCCCGCCTTGCCCGGCCTTGCGGCGCGCATGCTGGACAACGCCTGCGTCACCGGCCTGCCGGAACACGCGCTGGTGGACCGGTTCATCGCGCGGCTGCTGGAAGGGTTCGGGCATCCTGCGGGGGCCACGGCCTGAGCGGACCTGCCTTCGCGGAAGCGATTCCGGTGCTGCACGGCCTAGCCACCAGAGCGCATGCGCCAACTTCTGCGCGGATTGCGTCCGCAGCCGGAGATCACCGCCGGAGGCCTTGCGACGGCGGAAGCTCCGGCGTCACGGGCGCACCGCAAACTGACAAACGGTACCCGCACGACCCGGACCTTCAACAAGCCACCGGGAGATTGGCGCACATACGCATTCCGCCGGGCAGATCGCCCGAAGGCGCTTTGGCCGAGGGAAGCTGACCGGCATGGAATGCGGTGGAGGATAAGCCGGGGGTGCAGGGGAGGCGTCGCCCCCCTGGAGCGCGGGGGTGCAGGGGGGCCTCGCTAAAGGCCCCCCTGCCCGCCGGAGGCATACGCACGCCGCACGCGCGGCAGCAATTCCTTCCATCGCGCCGCGTCCAGCCGTTGGCCGGGTGGCAAATCGGCCAGCACCGCGCGCATGCGCAACGCCTCGCCCCGCAGGGTCGCCAGATCCACCCCGAACCATGCGGGCAGGAACGGGGCAAGATGCCCGGCGCCGCGTTCCAGCAGGCGCAACGCCCCGACGCGGTTGCCGTTATCCTCGTGCAGCAGCCCCACGGCGATTTGCAGGATGCCCTTGTACACGTCGCGTTGGGGTCGGGTTTCGTCCAGCCACAGGTGTTCCAGCACCTCGTGGCAGGTGAACCACGCCCCGGCCTCGAACAGGGCCAGCGCCCGGTCGAAGCGGCGGATTTCGTCAGGGAGACGGTCGTCTGGGGCACGGCTGTCGGGGGTACGACTGGCCAGCATTTCACCGTCTGGGGTCCGCCCAGCCCCACCACCTTGTGGCGGCACGGCAGCCTGATCGTTTCGCGTCTTTTCCTCAGGCATGCAGCCTCCCCGGCGGTGGCGCGCCGTCACGACGTTCCGGACATTTTCCCTTCCGACATGCCGACGCCAGCAGCGCTACAGCCCGAAGAACCGCCGGGCGTTGCCCCCGGCCGCCGTCCACAGTTCGGCCACGTCCATGCCCCGCGCCTGGGCCACGGCCTGCGCGGTGAACACCATGTAGGCGGGTTCGTTGCGCTTGCCGCGATAGGGCACCGGCGACAGATACGGGCAGTCGGTTTCCAGCAGCAGCCGGTCCAGCGGCAGCGTGCGCGCGGCCTCGCGCAGGGGTTCGTTGGCCGGGTAGCTGACCGGGCCGGGCAACGACACATGCCAGCCGTGCGCCACGATGCGTGCGGCCTGCGCCGCGTCGCCGCCAAAGCAGTGCCACAGCAGCGGGTAGTCGGAAAAGCCTTCCTCTTCCAGCACCTGCATGGTGTCGTCGAAGGCGTCGCGCGAGTGGATCACCACCGGGCGGCCCACCTCGCGCGCCATGGCCAGCTGGGCGCGAAAGGCCGCGCGCTGGATGTCGGGCGGGCATTCGTCCCAGTAGAAATCCAGGCCAATCTCGCCCACGGCGCGCAGGCGGTCATCCTGTGCGAATGCGCCGCGCATGGCTGCAAGGGCCGCGTCGTCACAGGCCTGCGCCTCGCACGGGTGGATGCCGAGCAGAAAGAACACCTCGGGCCGCTGCGCGAACAGGTGGCGGTTGGCCCTCCATTTTTCCGGGCCAAGGAACACGTTGCCGAACTGCGCCACCCCGGCGGCGCGGGCGCGGTCCAGCACGGCCTCTCGGTCGGCGTCGAACTCGCTGCCGTCGAGATGGGCGTGCGATTCCACGCCGGTGCTGGGCAGCCCCAGGCTTTCCGGCGCGGGGCGTTCCGGTTTCTTCTTGGACATGATGCGGATTCCTTATCGTGATGACGCGCGCGGGTGCGAAAGACACGGGACCGGCCCCTCTGCGTCTCCGGATGGAGGGCAGGCGGGCGGTGGCCACGGCACAGGCAGACAACGCGAGGCGTCATGAAATGTTCATCGGAAGCACGGGGAACATGCGTCTTCGCGGAACGCCTGTCCAGTATGCAGACGTTCGCGGCGGGGCTGAGCAAAGACGCGTCTAGCCGCGCGCGGGGGGAAACAACGCGCCCTTGGCCACCCGCGTCCACAGCGCAAGCACCGCCTCACGCTGGCGCTCCAGCGAACAGGCCCGCGCCGTGGCAAGGCCCGCCCGGCGCAGCGC
>NZ_VSMK01000144.1 GCF_011682075.1 Nitratidesulfovibrio liaohensis | reverse complement strand
CCGCCCGCAACGTGGCCACCGCCCTCAAGCTGGGGCAGGCGCGCGGGGTGGCCGTGGCCGCCTGCGCCGCGCACGGGGTGGTGGTGGCCGACTACCAGCCCACGGAAATCAAGAAGGCCCTGGTGGGCACCGGCGGGGCGGACAAGGAGCAGGTAAGCTTCATGGTGGCCCGGGTGCTGGGCGCCAAGGGCGGCTGGGGGTTGGACACCGGCGATGCGTTGGCCGCCGCCGTGTGCCATCTGAATGCCCGGCGGCTGTCCCGGTTGGCGAAGCTGGGCTGACGGGCACTTCGTCCGGTTGCCGCTTTCGAGCGTGGGCCTGTCCTGTATGGGCCTGTCCGGCGCGCAGGGGGAAGGGCGGACGGCAGGGGACATTTCGCGCCAGGCGGCGTACCGTGGCGGGGCGGCTGCAGGCAACCCCCCGAAAGAAAAGGCCGTCCGGCGTTACCGGGCGGCCCTGTTTTTTCAAGGGAACGGAAGCAGCGTGGCCAGGCAGTGTTGCCAGACCGAGTGGGCAGGCGGGGTTGCCAGACCGAGTGGACAGGCGGGGTGGACGGGCGGCGCGAGGGACATGTACGCGGCACTGGGGTGCCGTCACGGACCTCGGCCCCGCTCCTTGTATCCGTTCCCAAGTGCGGCCTGACTTGCCCCTAGCCCGCTCCCGGGCTCCCGTCTTCGTTCCCGACCTCACCCAGAATCGCACACTGCGGCGGCGCGTCTCCGCCCGCCAGGCTATCGTCCGGCACCTGCGTGGCCCGCACCGTGCGGTTGCGGCCACAGCGCTTGGCCATGTACAGCGCGGCGTCCGCCTCGTGCATCCAGCGGCCCGGCTCGATGTCCGGGCGCGCCTCGGCCACGCCCGCGCTGACCGTCATGGGAATGGGGGCGTCGGCATGGGGCAGGGGGGTTTCCTCCACCTTGCGGCGGATCCGTTCCAGCAGGGGGACGGCTTCGCGTTCGCCCGTGTCGGGCAGCAGCAGGGCGAATTCCTCGCCACCCACCCGGGCCAGCAGGTCGGGCTCGCGCAACTGGTTGCGGATGATTCCGGTCACATGGGCCAGCATGGCGTCTCCCACGCCGTGGCCATGCCGGTCGTTCACCGCCTTGAAGTGGTCAAGGTCCAGCATGGCCAGGGCCAGCGGGTGGCCGCTGCGCGCGCTGCGGGCCAGCTCCGCGTTCATGGCCTCGTCCAGCCGCCGCCGGTTGAAGCAGCCGGTCAGGTGGTCGCGCTCCGCCATGCAGCGCAGTTCCTCGTTCAGGCGGGTGAGGGCCTGGTTGTTGGCCTCGATGATGTGCAGTTGGGCCCGGTTGCGCAGGGTGTAGATGATGGCGGAAAGCAGGGTGCCCAGCACGGCCAGTCCGCTCAGTACCGCGAGGTGGAAGCGCACCTGCCGCCGGTCCTCCAGGGTCAGGGCCTCGCCGACGTCTTCGGCCACGTGCAGCGAAAGGCCGTCCTGCGGGCGATGGATCACCCCCAGCAGCGCGGGGCGCGTGGCTTCGCCGATGAGCGTCAGGCCGTGCGTTTCGCTGATGCCCCGCACCACGAAGGGGCGCAGCGACAGTTCGGGAAATGCCTCGCGCTTGTAGCGCAGGAGGCGCGCCGAAACGGGCATGTCGCGCACCGGGGCATCCGGCAGGGCATGGAAGATGTGCGCCTTGTCGTTGGCCAGCACCACCACCCCCTGTTCATCGGTGACGAAGGCGGCGTCCAGGCGCAGCCGACGCGATAGGGTGGGCAGGTCGGTCTTCACGGCCACCACGCCCAACACAGTGCCGTACTGTCGCACGGGAGAGGCGAAGAAGAATCCCGGCACGCTGGACACGCGTCCCACGGCGAACTGGCGGCCACGCTCGCCGGACATGGCGGCGATGAAGTAGGCGCGGTCGGCATAGTTGGTGCCAAGCAGGCTGTCCGCGCTGTCGTAGTTGCTGGTGGCGATGGTTAGGCCCGTGTGGTCAATGAGCCAGGCGATGTGCAGGTCCATGGTTTCGGCAAAGGTCTTCAGGAAGGCGTTGAGCGGGGTACGACGCCCCACGCTTGCCTGTGGCGGTTTATGCGGGGCCGCCTCGGGCCTTGGGGCCACCTCGTCGCGCACCCGGTCGTCCAGGGCCAGCAGGTCGGGCAGACGGCGCAGCCCGGCAAAGGCCAGTTCGAATTCGTCGTTCATGGTGCGCTGGCGCAAGGCCAGCCGCGTCCTCGCCTCGGCCACGGTCTCGTCCAGGGCGCGGACGGCCCACATGTCCGCATACCTGTCGGCTGCATAGAGTACGCAGGGCAGCAACAGCACCAGCGTCAGCAGCAGCAGGCGAAGGGGCGTGCGCTCCGCGTGCTGGCGGAACCACGTGAAGGGTGAAAGCGGGCGGGGCGGCAAGGGCATGCAGGCGGCTCCGGGCGGGTTTCCCTGGTTGGGGTGCGTGGGATGATACGGGATTTTCCGTTCCGCACCAAGAGTGTTATCAGGAGAGGACGGTTTTTCCATCGGCAGACTGGGACAAGTTGGCCAGGACTGGGCAGAACTGGCCAGGACCGTGCGCCGCGCCCGTCTTCCGGCCCGGTCGCTTTTTGTGTAGGGTGCCCGCGAGAGGTGGAACCATGATTGCGTATGTCGAAGGCCGCGTTGCCGAAATTTCCGGCAATGCCTGCGTGGTGGTGACGGAAGGGGGCGTGGGGTACGAGGTGCATCTGCCCGCGCACACCCTGTCGCGTCTGCCGGAGCGGGGTGGGCAGGTGGCCTTTCACGTGCGGACCGAAGTGCGCGAGGACGCCCTGGAACTGTTCGGCTTTTCCACCTGGGACGAGCGGCAGACCTTCATGGTGCTTACCACCATCAGCAAGGTGGGGGCGCGCACGGCCCTGGCCATCCTTTCGCAGTTCCGCCCCGACGACCTGCGTCGTCTGGTGGTGGAGGACGACGTGCTGGCGCTGACGCGGGTGTCCGGCATCGGCAAGAAGACCGCGCAGCATATCTTTCTGGAATTGAAGTACAAATTGAAGGTCGAGGATATGCCCGCAGGCATGGTGTTGGCGGGCGGGGCCGCACCGGGCGGGGTGTTCCGCGATGCGCTGGCCGGGCTTGGCAACCTTGGCTACCTCGAGGACGAGGCCGCTCCGGTGTTGAAGGACGCGCTGAAGGCAGAGCCCGACCTTGACGTGGCCGGGGCGCTGCGCGCGGCCCTGAAGGCCCTGGCGAGGGGGCGCTGATGACGGCGCAGTGCAAGGGACCGGATGGAGAGGGCGCAGGCAGCTGCGCATCCATCTGCATGGACGAGAACGTGCGGCCGCGCAGCCTGGACGACTTCATCGGACAGGACGAGTTGCGGGCCAACCTCAAGGTTTTCGTGGCGGCGGCGCTGGAGCGCGGGCAGGCCATGGACCACCTGCTGTTCTACGGCAACCCCGGTCTCGGCAAGACCACCCTGGCCCAGATCATCGCGGCGGAACTGGGGGTGAACCTGGTGTCCACCTCCGGACCGGTGCTTGAGCGCAGCGGCGACCTGGCGGCCATCCTGACCAACCTCGGGCGGCACGACATCCTGTTCGTGGACGAAATCCACCGCATGCCCGTGGCGGTGGAGGAAGTGCTGTACCCCGCGCTGGAAGACTTCAAGCTGGACCTGGTCATCGGGCAGGGGCCGGGTGCGCGCACGGTGAAGATCGACCTCGAGCCGTTCACCCTGGTGGGGGCCACCACCCGCATCGGCCTGTTGTCGTCGCCCCTGCGCGACCGCTTCGGCATCATCAGCCGGTTGGAATTCTACTCGCCCGCGGACCTTGCGCGCATCGTCGCCCGCACCGCGCGCATCCTGGGGGCCAACCTGACCCCGGAAGGCGCCGTGGAGATTGGTCGCCGCTCGCGGGGCACCCCGCGCATCGCCAACCGGCTGCTGCGCCGGGTGCGCGACTTTGCCGCCGTGCACGGCAACGGCACCATCACGCCGGAACAGGCATCCGCCGCGCTGGGCCGCATGGACGTGGACGAGAGCGGGCTGGACCAGATGGACCGCAAGCTGCTGTCCGTGCTCATCGAGCACTTCGGCGGCGGCCCGGTGGGGGTGAAGACCCTGGCCGTGGCCTGTTCCGAAGAGGTGCGGACCATAGAAGACATTTACGAACCGTACCTGATCCAGTGCGGCTTTCTGAAACGCACCCCGCGCGGTCGCGTGGCCACGGCCAAGGCCTATCGGCACCTCAATTTGCTGGCCTGAGGCAGGGCTGGCGGCGGCCCGGCCCGCACAGTCTGGTCTGCGCGGTCTGGCCCGGGCAGCCTGCCCATCTTTGTCCTATGGCGCCTCGGCGCGGCGCGCCGCCAGAATATGCTTCCACCCCTTGCCCGGCCGCGTGGCCGGTTACGGAACCTCCATGTCCAAGACGACGCTGCGGGTCGAACTGCTGGCCCATACCCCGGAACCGCTTTCGCTCATTTATGCCGCCTTTCGCCAATGCTACCATTCCGGGTTCGTGGCCGACATGTGGCCGCGCCTGCTGTCCGGCGAGATCGCGCGCGAGAAGCAGGCCCAGTTCGTGGCCTCGGTGATGGAATCGGGCCATGCCAGCCCGGTGGAACACGTCAGCTTCACCTTCGCGGCGGAAGGGGTGTCCCGCGCGCTGACCCACCAACTGGTGCGCCACCGCATCGCCTCGTACTCGCAGCAAAGCCAGCGCTACGTGGACGGCAGCAACTTCGACTATGTGCTGCCCCCGGCCATTGCCCGCAACCCGCAGGCCCTGGCCCGCTTCGAGCAGTGCATGGCCGAGATCGGCGATGCCTACCGCGACATCAAGGCCCTGCTGGAGGCCGACGGCAGGGCCGGGGCCAGGTCCAACGAGGATGCCCGCTTCGTGCTGCCCCAGGCGGCGGAGACGCGCATCGTGCTGACCATGAACTGCCGCAGCCTGCTCAACTTCTTCGAGCATCGCTGCTGCATGCGCGCCCAGTGGGAGATCCGGGCCATGGCCGACGCCATGCTGGACCTGTGCCGTGGCGTGCTGCCCGAACTGTTTGCCGTGGCGGGAGCCAAGTGTGAACGGCTGGGCTACTGCCCCGAGGGCGAACGGTTCACCTGTGGCCGGTATCCCCTGCGCCAACCCTGACCTGTCGTGCGGTAGCGCACGGGGCGGCGGGTAGCCGAGGGGTTTTGGACGGGGTGAGCGTCGCGCGTAGCGTCTTTTTTTTCGCATGGCGGGCGGAATCGCACCGTGCAGGCGCGACGACTGCCAATGCACTGAAAAAAAACAGTATCCTGTGGCTTTCCAGAGCCTGAAAGGCAGGGTTGTTTCCCGCCACACCTGCGGGCGGTAGCCTCCTTTTATGCCGGGACACGGCGCCGTACGTGCCTGCACGGTGACGCTGCCTGCCTGAATCGGTGTATTTGTTTCACGCCTTGGATGTCGTAGTGGAAAAAAATAGATGCTCGGGGAATTTTGGGGCGTAAATCAAGAATGTGCCTGTGGAAAAGTTTTTTCGTTGATGTGGAAAACAGGGGCATGCAGCTGTGGAAAGTCTTGCCCCCCAAGGTGTGCGCAAAACGGCGGAATGACGCCATCGAGTGGTTAGATTCTGTGATTACAGTGCATTACTGCGGAAAAAGTCTTGGGAAACAGGGTGCGTGTTCCGCATGACGACAGGCGCTTTTTCTCCATTGCAACCCGGCAGCGAACTCCGTAAACCAAGCACCATGATTTCAATTTGGGGCCAAATTCAGAATATTCTAGAAAAGAGTCTCAATCCGGGGCTCTTCAAGGTCTGGATCTCGCCGTTGGCGGCAGAGGTTCAGGACGATGTGCTGCGCCTGGTGGCTCCCAACGAATTCGTTGCGGCCTGGGTCCGCGACCGACTGCTGGATGACATCGTGCAGGCGGCTACCGCCGTGCTGGGCACTGCCCCCACCGTAGTGGTGGATGCCGCGCCGCATGGCGCGGGCATCCTTTCGCCGCGCGCGGGCCGCGCGGATGCCTCCGCATCCGGTGCGGCACCGGACGTGGAGGCCGCAGACGGCACGCAG
>NZ_VSMK01000154.1 GCF_011682075.1 Nitratidesulfovibrio liaohensis | reverse complement strand
GCCACACGCGCATGCGATAGCGTTGCGCAAAGATCATCTCTTGCATTCGCACACCCTCCAATAGGCTTGTCCCTTACCATCCCAAACCACCCCTAGCAAAAGGTGGGGCTATAGTGGGGCTAAACACCAACAACGAAAAGAGGCTTACAAGGATGACCTTGTAAGCCTCTAATATTTCTGGTTGCGGGGGCCGGATTTGAACCGACGACCTTCGGGTTATGAGCCCAAGAGTTTCGCAGTAAACCACACCAAACAAAACACTGCCTAACAAATTAATATGCTAATATTCAAAGAATTTTTTTATCTCTTTTGCTTCTGATTAGTCTCCAGCATGAGCTCGCCGGTTGGAAATTTGGTTGGATTTTGCTTTACAGGATGGAAATAGGGTTGGAAAATACCACCACACCACCCCACCCCATCTACCAAGGAAGGAAGCATGCCACCCTCGAAACGAATCAAGACGGCCTACCCAGGCGTCTATTACCGTGAAACCATACGAACAGGGGGCAACGGCATCGAGCGCGTATACTACGCAGTTTATAAACGAGATGGAAAGCTCATCGAAACAAAGGTTGGCCGACAATACGCCGACGACATGACCCCGGCCAGAGCCTCGATAATCCGCGGCCAACTACTTGAAGGCAAACGCCTCACCCGAAAAGAGACCCGTGAAGCGGAAAAAAGCGCCCTTTCCACCAAGGAGTGGACAATCCATAGCCTTTGGGAAGAGTACAAACGCCGGAATGAAAACCTAAAAGGACTTACAACCGACCAAAACAGGTTCACTGTCCACCTGAACGCCTTTAAGAGCCTGAAGCCTGAAGAGATCACAACGACACATGTCGACAACCTACGCCTGGCACTTACAAAATCCGGAAAGAAGCCCGGAACAATCAGGAACATTCTGGAACTACTACGTCGAATTATATCATTTGGCGCCAAAAAAGGATTGATACTTCAATCACAAATTGCTGTTCAGTTCGAAATGCCGCGCCTTAACAATGAAAGAACAGAAGACCTCTCACCAGAGCAACTGATTTCGCTTCTTGATGCTATTGCGTATACAAGGCACAAAAAGGCTGGCAACATGATGCTGCTCGCCCTATACACTGGCATGCGCAGAGGAGAAATGTTCAGCCTAAAGTGGGAGCATATTGACTGGGAACGAGGTTTCATCAATCTTGTTGGGAACGATGATGGGAGGGGAGCGAAGTCCGGACAATCCGAGCGCATCCCCCTCAACGACCTCGCACGCGAAGTACTGATGTCGATTCCGCGCTTGATCAGCACTTACGTTTTTCCAGGCAAAGGTGGTGGAAGACTGGTTGACATCCGGAAGCAGGCCGACGCAATCAAAAAAGAAGCGGGCCTCCCAGAGGGCTTTCGTCCATTTCACGGTCTACGACATGTGTATGCAAGCATGCTGGCAAGCTCTGGCAAGGTCAGCATGTACGAGCTACAAAAGCTCATGACACATAAAAGCCCCGCAATGACTCAGCGCTATGCCCACCTCAGGGATGACGCACTTAAAAGAGCTGCGGAAGCCGCAACACAAACCATAGCCCACGCACTCAACCGCCCCACAGACACGGAGATAAAAAAGCCATGAAAAAACAAAATGCGGACCTAGGAGGATATCGCTTAAAACTTTCTGCCTTCTTCAACAACGAATACGCACTCAGGCACATCGTTACAAACCCTAAATATGAAGAACATTTATCACTCCTCCCGGCGCTGAAGACTGACCTACAAAACACACTTGGAGAACTTTACACCGAACATTCTGCAGACGCATTTGTAGAATATTACACCTTTATGGATAAAGACAATGAAGATATGGACATATACAATCAAGCGCTTTTACGACGAGTGATGGACCATGCGCATGGCGACGATTTCGACAAACACTGGAAATTCATGGACGTATACAATGAATACATATCTAACAAAGCAAACGAAGCATTAATAAGCGGCCTATCAAAAATATCCCTTGAGCACGGAGTATACGCTACGCACGCAGACACTTTCCGTAACAAGGAATACTCTATGCTTGCCATCAGCGAAAAAAACATCACGGCCTCCATAGAACCAATATTCCCAAAAAAAGAATTCTTCCTCAATATCAACTGGATGCCATTATGGGCATCAATAGAAGAAACGTATAACACACCCCTTGCAGATAAAAGCAAAGCACTGCAACACCTATGCTTTTTTATTGATTTTGAGGAACTCGACCAGCATTACGATGACGTTCTCAACAGAATCAAGTCAACCCTTTCGATGATCGCCTACGAGCACAATCCACAGAAACACACAAACGATGACACAATAACACGCCACTACTTCAATACGTTCTTCAACACTACAAAACTTAAAGAAGTAGAGGCCGAAATATCTAACCGATTATTTTCGCTCGTGCTCTGGGACAACATAAACTTCAAGAAAATGAATAAAACCGAAGCATTTATCGAGACACAAAAGACTATCAAGTCGCGCAGAAAGACTGCTATATGTGAGAAAGACTCCTGCCTTAACCTCTCAAAAAAATGTGATTACTTCAGCGAATGTTACAATCTGGCACAACATACGTACGACGCAACAGATAAATCCATCAAAAAAGGCAGGCTTGCCACTTCAAAGGAATAAAAAAAACGATTCAACAAAAGCGAACAAACGACAAAACACAGAAGCCCTAAGGCCGACACACGCCACAAGGCCTAAAGCCTTTCTTTATTGCATCCTCACGCGTCTCAAAAATAACGACACAATTGGGGCAGTCATAATCCTTGCAGCCTGAACGGTGAAAAACGTGGCTACGTTGATTGCCGTGATATCCTACCTCGGAAGGCTGGCCTTCAACGCCACTCTTATGCTGGACACCCTGCGTGGACGCCCCCCTCTTGCTCTTCCGCCATTCCCACGGCGGCATGGGGCGCGGATCGCCCCACAATCCCAGAGACGAACCACGTGCTGCACCCTCTAACCGTCGCCAATCAACACACACCACATCGCGACAGTAAGAATCGTACACCCACGCCATCCCCCGCCTGACTTGCTCCGCATTGATATCAACCTGGCCGACATGCAAACGAGCGACGACCCTGCCGTATCTATCAACATCGACCTCATCAACCTCTACCATCTTACCAAACAGCAAACCCGACAGGCTCTGCTTGGACTTCGCGCCAAAAGACTGCTCGCTCTCAGGAGCATCAATTCCATACAGACGGACACGAATTTGTTCATGACTGCTGCTGAGCACAGTAACCGTATCACCATCTGAGACACCAACAACCTTCCCGCCCCACGCGAAAGACAACGCAGCAGAGAATGTCAAGAACAGAAGAAACACAACTGCCGCGCACAGACACTTGAATTTTCTACAAGCCACCTCTCACCTCCTACATAGTATGTAAAAAATAAGTCTGACAAAAAATTAGCACATCAAACTTCACCAACAATCAATTTCAAAACAACAAACACCTAGCATGGCGATTTATATTCTAAATTTTACACATGCTAAAATTGTATTATCTCTCCTATGTATCTATTATATATTTATTATTAATAAATAAACACTAAACATATAAGAATCTTAATATAAGCATATATACACGACAAATACCACACCAACACATCACCAGCTAGCCAAAGCTAGCCATAGCAAGAGCCGACATCACAAGTGTCGGCTTCTTTTTGTGTAACAAATAACACTCTCCACTAATTCAATAGCAAACAAAGGAGCGCTCCATGTTCATAACAGAAAAAACCCACAGAGACTATCCAGTCCAAGCATATGATGGCAAACCCTGTCGTCGTGATATCCTCGATGCCATCATTGACCGCATTGAATACATGACGAATAGATTCAGCAGAGTGCTCTTCATTCGCTTTGACTTACGATACCCGAGAGACTTCTATTCATCCCGTAAAAACAACGACATTCAGCGCTTTTTCAACAGCTTTACACGCTATTTATCCCGCAAGGGGATAGCCTTCCAGTACGTCTGGGTACGTGAACAATCCAGAGAAAAACACCAGCATTACCGCGTGATGCTCCCCCTGAATGGCAACCTCACATGTCACAGTTGGAACCACATAGAGCGAGCAGAGCGGCTCTGGCAACGCGCTCTTGGGATCGACTACCCAGGAAGGACTCCTCCAAAGATGCGACCAAAGCAGAGACGGCAACAGACACCCTGACTTCATCCACTTGGATCGTCATGATGCCTGCTATGAACGAGATATCGAGAGATGTGTGAAGTGGGCCAGTTACCTGGCTAAGACGAGGACCAAGGGCTACGCACCCATGAATGTGCGGGAATGGGGAGCGAGCTTCCTTGGCAACAGATCAGGAGCCCAATGCCCAGGTGCAATCTCCGCTGAAGCAGATACAAGCCATTTCAGCGACTCTCCCTAGTATGCCACAGTCGCAGCACATAGATTGTCGAATCTTGAATCTCGTAACGCATCTCATAATGCCCGACAAGCAACCGCCGAACCTCGCGAGGGGCGAACGCAAAGAGTTGCTCACCGATGCGCGGATTGGTCAGCAGGACGGCCGGAGCCTTGGCCAATGCCTGCACCGCCCGTGAGGCTGCAGGCTGGTCAACAGGGGCCAAGAATTCGTACAGCCGCGCAAGGTCGGAAAGCGCCCTACTGGTCCATTTCAAGTTCATTAGCGAGGCACCGACAGCGGTTCATCGGTACTCAAACTATCCGCCCATGCCTGCACAGCCTGATGATCGATGACGCGACCCGCATCCACGTCGGCGAGCGCCTCATACGTCAACCGGTCACGCTCTTCCTCTTGGGCGATCCAGGACGAGAGCGCTTGTTTCATGATCCAGCCGCGAGAGCGTTCCAAACGGTTAGCCACCTCATCTACCTTTTCTGCCAGTGGCACAGGTACATGAGCAGTCAGCACGCGAGTTTCAGCCTTGGGCATGACGTTCTCCTCAGTCTTGCTCTGTGTAGACTCCATCATCTGATATTTCATCAGGATGGCTATCCCCTCGTTGGTCAAAACATTAACCGCTAGCTAATCATAGTGATTAAAAACAAATCAAACAAGCCAACACACCACCTGGCCCACCGAAAAATGCCCCGTCTTCATGACCGCCCAGCTTCCCGGCTGGTTCGAGGCCCACAACAAGAGCCCCCCCCACACACACAAGGGCTTGCGGATGAAATCCCTCAGGGAATTTATCCGCGCATCAGCAACCGCGGGGTGCCCGGTTTAGCAGGGGCAACTCCACTTCACCACTAGCGGCCTTCAGACGGTATCGCGAGTGACGCAAGACTGCTCTAACATTCGCCGCACCCGCGCCACGTCCTTTCCCGCTCCAATTCGTGCAGATGCGAACCCACGGAAGGGTCGGCCCACCACGCGCCAAGGGGCGTCATCAGACGCAGGTAAACGGCATTTGCTAGACTGGAAATGCGCTCGCCGGTATAGTCGCCGGTAAGTGTATCAAGTGCGGCATCGGTACCCATGCCGCCACTCTAGTGGCGGCATGGATGAAAGACAGAGGGAAGGGGTTCAGTTAGGAGATGACATGTCAAGGCCAGAAATTGTGAGCAAAAAGAAAACGGCTTGCCCTAATTGCAGCAAAACTGATGATGACAAAAGAATTTGCACAGTAACTTTTGAGAATCATACAAATATGTTTGAAGATGACAACGATGACGACAGATATGAGCCGTACACTGTGTATATTGATATTCTATTGAAGTGCGATGGATGTGGCTATCCTTTCTTCAAAAGAATTCATGTATTTTCAGAATATGACGAACCTGTTGAGACATATACTTTTCCAGCGACAAGCGGATATGGCGTTCGAGATGATATAGATATAACTCAAGACCTTAATGAATGTGACGATATTGTGCGAATTTACAAAGAAACATTGTCTGCGATAAGAAGCAAGCTTTTTACTCTCGCAGCAATGGGCACTAGGACGCTTCTGGACAGAGCTATTGTAAAGATAACAAATGATGATGCAGAAAATTTTACGGGAAATATAAACAAGGCTGTTTCAAAAAATCTCATTTCAAAAGTTGATCAGGATTTGCTCATGCCGATTCTTGATATTGGAGGGCGCGCAGCTCATATATGCCACACGCCAAGCGGTGAAGATGTAAATCTATGGTTTGGAATCGTTACAACAATGATTAAGCACCACATGGTAACTGCAGAACGCGCAAAAGTTGCAAAAGCAACTATTCCGCCAAGGAAATAATCAGAAATATTGACACGAAAGACAGGTCGTGAATACCTTAGATTTCGAAAAAATGGATACTTATGACTGATGTATCACTTTTAAGAGAAAATTATCAAGCGCTAATTAAATACCACGATGATAATTACATTCCTCTTTTTGTAGATACGGCTATCTGCAGTGGTGTTATAAAGCGATGCTCATCAGTGTGTAGATATTGCAAAAAATCAGCACCTGATGTGTCTTTTAAAAACACAGCACATACAATCCCCATGTCTCTTGGCAACATTAACCTTGTATCTGGGGACGAATGCGATGAATGTAATCACTATTTTGGAAATACGTTAGAGAATTGCCTTGGAAATTTTACAATTGTCGAAAGGGCAATATTTGGAATTAAAGGAAGGAAAAGGTTACCAACACGCGGTTTCAAGTTCAAAGTGCAACACCCAGTCCTTGGGTATTGGCGTCTTCTAAAAAAACTTCATAGGGTGTCTTAAACCCAAGGCATTTTCTAGGCCGCCAGTTCAAGCGGCACATTGCCGCTATGATCTCATCTTGCGTGACCGATGCCAAGCTTACCCCCTTGGGGAAGTATTGGCGTAGAAGGCCATTGGAGTTCTCGTTCAAGCCACGCTCCCACGAATGGTAGGGGTGCGCAAAAAATCCCTGAGCCTCGAGTGTAGCTGACACATCGGCATGGTAGCTGAACTCCTTGCCGTTATCATAGGTAATAGTCTGAACAAAGTCCTTAATGGGTGTCAAGAGTCCTTCAATGACCCGCCTTACTTCGCTGGCGCTTTTGTTGGGAGCCTTGCCAAACAGGAAAAGACGACTTTTACGCTCTGCAAGTGTCACCAAAACGGGGCCTCCTTTACTGCCTTCAACGGTATCAGCCTCCCAATCACCAAGGCGTGAGCGCTCGGCAACAATGGACGGGCGTATGTCTATGCTGATACGCCCCTTGATTTGACCTCGTCTGTCGGGTTTGCCATATCGTCGTTTGCGTTTGCGCTGGCAGCGCAAATGGCTGTGCAGCGTTCCTCCTCGTTTTTTGTCCGCCAGAATGTACTGGTAAATGGGGGTATGAGCAGCTGAAACTGTACGGCGTGTATGTACAGGAACCGCCCCGCCCCCTGGACCCGGCAGAAACGCTGACCCCCTATCTGGAGACAACCATCTACCGCCTGGACCGCACCCAGGACGGCATCGGGGTTGTCAGCTTTAAGGCTGGGCACGAAAAGCCTTTATGGCGTCATGTCCAATCGGCCCCGTGATGACACGCGTTATGTGCAAGGTTCGCCTGCAAGCGAACAGCCCCGCCTGCTTTTAGCACGAGACGTTTCGGCTTGTACGTACGGGGGGAAAAAGAGCGCCACCCGCGTGTATGCATCACGGGCGGCGTTTTTTGTTTATTGGCAAAAAGCCAGGTCGCAAACGTTTTTCAGATTGTGTTTACGGGATTTCGGGGCGCTTTGCCGCAGAGCACGTCCACAATGTTGCGGGCTGCTTCCATGGCGATATCAATGCGCACCTGTTCCACGGCCGATCCAAGGTGCGGGGTGAACACAGTGCGCAGACCGGGGTCCCGCAGGGCCTCGGGCACATCGCGGGGGCGGTCTGCCAGCCCCCAGTCTTCAAAGGCAAAGACGTCGGCGGCATAGCCTGCAAGATGGCCTTTTTCCAGGGCTTCTGTCACGGCCTCTTCGTCCACGCACGAGCCGCGCCCGGTGTTGACAAGAAACGCGCCGGGTTTCATAGCGGCCAGTTCGGCCGCGCCCAAAAGCCCTTTTGATTCAGGGGTCAGCGGGCTTACGCACACCACCCAGTCGGCAGTGGCAAGCAGCGTGGGCATATCTGTTTGCGCCAGCGCAAGTTCGCGTTTGCGTTCATCCGGCAGTTCGGCAATGTCATAGCCAATAAGCTTCACGCCCCAGCCTGCCAGGCGTTGGGCCACGGCCTGGCCCAGGCGGCCCAGACCGATGATGCCCACGGTGGAGCCGTGCAGGCCCTGGCCGTAAAAAATGGGCCGCCAGCCTTCAAAAGCCCCGCTGCGCACCCGTTTGTCCCCTGGCAGCACATGACGTCCCAGGGCCAGCATAAGGGCAATGGTCAGCTCTGCCGTGGGAATGGTCAGAAGGTCCGGCACGTAGGAAAGCCACACGCCCCTGGACGTCAGCGCGTCCACATCAAAGTTGTCATAGCCCTTGAGGGCTGCCCCCACGATTTTAAGGCGGGGGGCATTGTCCAGCAGTTCGGCATCCACCCAGTCAGGCATAAACATCATGGCGGCGTCCGCCTCTTTGAGATGGTCAAAGAGGATCTGGCGCGGCCAGGTTTCGCGGGTTTTGTTAACGACAAGACGGCAATGCGGTTCAAGATAGTTGATGATTTCAGGGTGCACCCAGTGGGTGACCACACAAAGGGGTTTTTGACTCATGCGCATTTTCCTCGCAACCACGACCCAAGGGCGTCTACCAGTGTCACCATGACAAGAATAAGCAATAATATCGCGGACACTTCGCGATATTGCATAAGCCTGAGGGAAGCCATAAGTTCAAACCCTATGCCGCCAGCGCCCACCATGCCCATGACAGTGGAGGCGCGAAAGTTATATTCCCAGCGGTACACGGTAATGTCGGCCAGTTGCGGAAGCACCTGCGGCATGACGCCGTACACCAGCACTTTCAGGGGGTTCGCGCCCGTGGCCCGGATGGCCTCAACGGGTTTGGGGTCGCAGTGTTCCACAGCTTCGGCAAAAAATTTGCCCACCATGCCCACGGAATGCAGACCCAGGGCCAGCACGCCCGGTAATGCGCCAAAACCCACAGCCGCCACAAAAAGAATACCCATGATCAGTTCCGGCACGGCGCGCAAAGTGTTCAGCAGGCTGCGTGCCAGACGGTAGACAACGGGGTGGGGCGAAACGTTGGCCGCCGCCAGAAAGCCCAGGGGCAGCGAAAGGCATACGGCCAGAAACGTACCGGCCACGCTCATGGCGATGGTGTCCATAAGCGGACCCAGCCACGAGCGCCAGTTGCTGGGGTCCGGGGGTGTCATCTCGCCCAGCAGGTGCCACAGGGCGGGGCCGCCCTCAAGAATGCGCGGCACATCTGCCAGGCCGGAATAGGCAACGCACAGGGCTATGCCCAGGGCGATGCAGCCTATCAGCACCAGGCGTTCGCGGTAATTTTGGGCGACGTTGTTGACAATAAAGGTAGATTCCACCGCGGTCATCCTTACATTTTAGCCAGGTCAAGGTTCAGAATCTTCGCCAGGTCGCGCACCACGTCGTAATCTTTGTCGGTGATCCGGGTAAAACCGTCGGCTTTGAAGGGCTTCAGCACCGCGGGATCAGTCAGATCGACAAAGGCATCTTGAATGCGTTTTTTCAGCGCGGGGGAAAGGTCGCTGCGCATGGTCCAGGGGTATTCGGGAAATTCTGCCGACACGGCAAGAACCTTTACTTTGTCTTTGGAGATGGTGCCTTTTTCCACCAGGGCTTCAAATATGGTTTCTGAAAGGCCGCCAGCCTGGGCGTTGTTGTTTTGGACATTCAGGGCCACGGCATCGTGGCTTCCCACAAAGTGGGCTTCATAGTCGCGGCGCGCTTCCAGACCCTTTGCCGCCAAAAGTGACTTGGGGATCAGGTGCGAAGAGGTGGAGGCGGTGTCGCCATAGGCCATCTTCTTGCCCTTGATGTCTTCCAGGGTGTTGATGCCCGCGCTGGTGTTGGCGATAACCACGCCGCGATAGGTATTCTTGCCTTTTTTCTGCATGGCGGCAAACGGCTCTATGTCGCATTTGGACTTTGCCATGACATAGGAAAGAGGACCGAAGAAAGCCAGTTCAAGGCGGCCGTGGCGCATGGCCTCAATCATGGAGGAATAGTCGGTCGTCACGACCAGGTCGACTTTTTTGTCCAGGGCTTTTTCAAGATAGGCCTTCAAGGTCTGGTTGTTCTTGATGATGGTACTGGGGCTTTCGTCGGGCAGCAGGGCCACCTTCAACACTTTGGGGTCGGCGTCGGCGGCCACGGCTGTGCCGTGGGCAATAAGGGCGCAAAACAGAAAAAGGGCGACAAGCAAACGATGCACGGTGGTATCCTCGCAAAAGAAAGAGTTGATGTAGATATAAAGACCTAACGGAAAGGCCCGCACAGGGTTCAACTGGCCCGCGCGGTTTGGTTAAAAGCGACAGGCGGTTCGGTGGGGCGTTGCGGTTTTATGGCAGAACAAAGGGGTGTTTCAGTCTGTGGCGCATAAATGTGCGTCAGGGCTTCCTGCGTCAGAACCTCTGGCGTACCGTCAAAAACGACGCGGCCCGCGCGCAGGGCAATGATGCGGTCGGCAAAGCGTTTGGCAAAGCGGACCTGGTGCAGGCTTACCACCGCGCACAGGCCGTCTTCGCGGCAGATGTTGTGCAACAGACCCAGCACTTCTTCTGCCCGGGTCGGGTCAAGGCTGGCCACAGGCTCGTCTGCCAGAAGTATGCGAGGCTTTTGCATAAGCGCACGGGCAATGCCCACGCGTTGCTGTTGCCCGCCGGAAAGGCTGCCGGCCCGTGTCAGGGCATAGTCTTCAAGGCCAACGCGTTCAAGGCAACGCAGGGCGTCTTCTATGTCGGCCCTGGGTGTGGGAAGAAGGCCCGCCCAAAGAGGACGCGCGCCCACGCGGCCATTAAGCACGTTGGTCAGTACGCTTTGCCGCAAAATAAGCTGGTGCTGCTGGAACACACAAGCCGTCATAAGGCGCAGCTGGCGGCTTTGGCTTTGCGAGCGCACAGCACCTATGCCGTCAGCCTCTACATATCCGGTTGAAGGTTCCGCCAGAAGGTTACAGGACCGCAACAGCGTGGATTTGCCCGCGCCCGAAGGCCCCAGCAGCACGTTGAAAGCGCCGGGCGCAAAGGTAAGGGTAGTGTTATGCAGGGCCACATGGTCCTGGTAGTGTTTGGAGATGTTGTGCAGTGTCAGCATGTTGCGCCTCCCACAAAAGTGTGTCTGTACATTTGCGGGAACTATGCCTTGGAGCTGTTGCACAACCATGTCGGGCCTGTGGCGTTTTTGTGTCGTCACAGGCCCTGTGGAAAGTGGAAATCGCTTATGCCGTCATATCCACCCCGCCCCGTGACAGCACGCGTTCTTCCAGGCGGCAGGCCGTGCCACTGGCCTGGTGGGCTGTGCGCACGGCGCGCACCAGGCCGCCGCAACAGGGTACTTCCATGCGCAGCACCGTGCAGGACCGAAGGTCTGCCTGCCGGAATATGGCGGTCAGTTTGTCTACCGTTGCGGCGGTGTCTTCAAATTTCGGGCAGCAGATCAACAAGGCTTTGGACCCCAGCAATTCTTGAAACTGCGGGGTAACGGGCGCGGCGCAGTCCGCCGCGATAAGCAGGTCTGCACCATGCAGAAAAGGCGCGTCCGGCGCGACCAGGCGCAATTTGACCGGCCAGGGGGCAGCCCCTGGCGTCCAGCCCGGCCCAGATCCGGGGCGGGTGCCGGGACAGGTGCCGCGCAGGGGCGATGCGCCCAACTGGGGCGTTAAGGCATGCAGGGACGGTGCTGCGTGCGGGGAAGGTGCAACACCATTTTTTCTTTCGTCTGTCTTCAGCGTGGCAAGCTGCGCCAGGGCAGCGGCCTCGTCAAAGGGGGGCGCTTCGCGCTGGATAATGCGCAAGGCGTCGGTCGGGCATCTGCCGATGCAGGCCCCCAGTCCGTCGCAAAAGGAATCGGAAATAACCCTGGCCTTGCCGTCTATAATGGCGATGGCCCCTTCGGCGCAGTCCGCCACGCAGTTGCCGCAACCGTTGCAGCGTTCTTCGTCAATTTCAATAATACGCGGTTTCAAGTTCAAAGTGCAACACCCAGTCCTTGGGTATTGGCGTCTTCTAAAAAAACTTCATAGGGTGTCTTAAACCCAAGGCATTTTCTAGGCCGCCAGTTCAAGCGGCACATTGCCGCTATGATCTCATCTTGCGTGACCGATGCCAAGCTTACCCCCTTGGGGAAGTATTGGCGTAGAAGGCCATTGGAGTTCTCGTTCAAGCCACGCTCCCACGAATGGTAGGGGTGCGCAAAAAATCCCTGAGCCTCGAGTGTAGCTGACACATCGGCATGGTAGCTGAACTCCTTGCCGTTATCATAGGTAATAGTCTGAACAAAGTCCTTAATGGGTGTCAAGAGTCCTTCAATGACCCGCCTTACTTCGCTGGCGCTTTTGTTGGGAGCCTTGCCAAACAGGAAAAGACGACTTTTACGCTCTGCAAGTGTCACCAAAACGGGGCCTCCTTTACTGCCTTCAACGGTATCAGCCTCCCAATCACCAAGGCGTGAGCGCTCGGCAACAATGGACGGGCGTATGTCTATGCTGATACGCCCCTTGATTTGACCTCGTCTGTCGGGTTTGCCATATCGTCGTTTGCGTTTGCGCTGGCAGCGCAAATGGCTGTGCAGCGTTCCTCCTCGTTTTTTGTCCGCCAGAATGTACTGGTAAATCCATTCATGACTGAGGGCAAAACCTTTGCGTTTGAGAACTCCAGAGATTTGCTCCGGACTGAAGTCCTGGTGCAGACACTGTTCAACATACGTCCATACCTCAAGGCCAATGCGCTTCTTCCCTTTAATGGTCTGCCTTTTCTGACTGCGCTTGTGTGCCTGCCTGTAGCGGTAGCCACGCGCCCCGGTATTTCGCGCAAGTTCGCGGCTTACAGTTGAGACGCTACGGCCTATCGCTTTGGCTATGGCCCTCAGTGACGTTCCACTTTTCACTGCCTGGCAGATGTAGTACCGTTCTTCCCTGGCAAGGTGTGCATAGCCCATACGCCCCTCAATCTTTGGTTGGATGGAGAGGCTAAAGGGCTATACCACCTTGCCTTTTCATTCAACTTTGAGGGTGTTGCACTTGCAAGTTGAATCCGCCACATATCAAAGCAAGGACAATCAAACAAAAATATTCATAGAAGATGGCGTTACAAATCTTATATGCAATCAAATAAACAACATGCCACATTTAGATCAAGACACTAACACCATACAATTCAAAACAGAAACACCATCTCTGTCCCTTCTCAACGTTTTTAAGAGCTTTGTTAAAATCGCCATTACGATATCACCAGATGATCAAATTTCGGAATTTCAAGAAACAACACATTGGATACTTGGAAAATTGCCATCCATACGCACTCCTTGGCAAGCAGAGAAAGTCCTTCAATGGTATACACCGGGGTACTATCGAGAACACCCCCTCGTGATACTCCTTAAAAGAAAAGATGACTTCGCTCCGATTCCAAAGTTTATCATTGTAATAGAATATTCCCATTACATGATTACCGCTTACATCCCCTTCGTAAAGAGTGACAAAAATCTCAAAAACATAGAGATCGTCACATACCCCCACCCCATGCTTAGGAAAATGGACTCAGATGTTATGGTCACAATACTCGACATGAGTTCAGATAAGAAAATCAGCTACAAGGGCGAACACTTTTTATCTATTATTGGAGACGTGCTGACTGTGCAGAAATAGTATGTACAGAGTGTACAGAGATAGTATTCACCTGACACTGCCGTGCCCGTTGTGCCGCCGGAATCCCCCGGATGGCGGTGATGTTGCAGACTGATACCCCCGGCGACGTGGTCCCCTTCAGAGGTCACGTCGCCGGTCGTGTTCAGGTCGGCGTCCAGGGTGGCCCGTGCGCGGGCGCCGTCCATGCCGCCGAAGTCCAGACTCGGTGACGTGAAGGTGGTCCCCTCGCTGGCCGTGGCCTGCCACTGCTTGGTTTCCATCTGTATGGATTCCCTGGCGACGCGGAAGTGGTCGCAATCCACCTCCACGATTTTCTCCTTTTTCAGCGTGATCTTCGCGCCCAACTGGTTGTAGACGCACACCTCGCCCCCTTGCAGGGCCTGCACGCGGAAGGCTCCATTTTCGGCGGCCACCACCACGGAATGGGCCGCTTTGCCGCCCAGCGGTGGGAGGACGCACCGCATACCGTCGGGCGGGGCCGAGGCGAAGCCTTCATTTACCAATTATTTTCTGTTGAATATTGTCGCAATGCCTGTCATTTTCGTGCCATGCTGCAACCCAACTAAAAACGGAGACGACAATGGTGGCACAGCTTCTGTACATCGAAAACAAGACATCTTTTTGCACACACAAAAAATGGCAAAGCAAATTAATGTTTTTCCCTTTATTATTATCTGCCATAATCGGCTTTTCTGGTGGATGTTCAGACGGCCAAAGCATTTCCATCAGTAGTGGGCAAAAGACAGATATTTACTCCAAAATAATAATGAATGAATTTACTATTAAATATGTAATTCCAATATATGCACTTAACGAAGATGACGTCTTTTTCACATCATACGACAACAACAGAAACCCTATCAACATATTCAGATTCAAGAACAACAAAAAAAACATAGCTATTGTAGAATTAACATTTAGTGGAGAAGTTAATTTCATATCGCGCCAAGGTTTATACGAAAAAAACAATGAAATTTGCTATAACCCACATGCAGGAATTCTAGAAAAAACCAGATCCAAATACGAAACCTCTCCGCTTGAAATCTTTGCACGAGAAACAAGCATTGCCAGAGACCTCGAAAAAATTACAGATTGCTATAAGAAGAATCCAGAATTCGCCAACAAACTCTTTGATAAAGAAATCATTGGCGAAAATTCTAGGACTGTAATGCGCAATGATATTCAAAAATTATTGTTCAATGTCCCTGCCCACAAAAAACACACGACAATTTCGCAAATAGGCACACTTTTTCCAGAAGAACTACTCGAATCGACAGGTAGTTCAACACAAAATGACGCTATCAAGCCAGATACATCACTATACCGCGTCACCAACAAGATAAAATTTGCATCCAAAACCCACATGATCCACTTATCGCCAAACTCAAAAGCCTTCCTAATAAATAATGAATCAACAAGATCACTAAACATGATTCATTATCATCAAATAGATGAATCTTGCATTGTTTTTGAAAGGAATTCCGATGGAAAATGGTCGTATATATCAATCATAGAACCTTCCTGGCTGTCATCAGCTTCAGGATGGGTTCCAAGTGAGACGGTGTCAGATGAAGATACAGAATATTACAAAAAACGCATAAACGACAACTACTACCCTGGATTTAACGCAACAGCATCACCGTCTATATACGCAAAACTAAAAGAATCAAGCAGCACAGTCGACCAGACCGTATTACACGCCGCAAAAAAATTAGTCGAAAAATTTATTGCGGAAGGAAACATAAACATAAAAGTAACTAACGCCAGCATTGACCCTAGCACCACACAAAACAACATAGCCATAAAATACATGACAAATTTCGGTAATTATATATACAAATCCGCTGATGACAACTTTATATTACAGAAGTAGCGCCCCCCCACACCGCCATGCCCGATGACCTCGAAGACCGGGTAGTTGAGCCGGGCGGCCAGTTGCCGGATGGCGCTGGACTTTCCGCTGCCGGTGGGGCCGAACACGTAGAGCGGATCGGATGCGGTCATCAGCAAGTCCACGACGCCTTGCCATCAAAAGCAACACTCCTGGCAGCGCGTCAAAACTTGGCACGACGGATGGGCTAAGGAATCATGTAAACAGGAGAATGGATATGACTCGCCTCACGGCGCTCTTACTGGCGGTGGTGACCCTTTCAGCCTGCGCGGCCCAGCGACCGCCCTCCCGCGAAGAAATTCTAGAGTTGCGCCGGGCTGCCGATACAGCCAGAGTCCAAGTATACGCGGCCCCACCCGAAAGGACACTAGCAGCTGCGGCTCGTGTATTGGAAGAATCAGACAGTGACTATACACCCATGGCGCAGACAGATAACAGCACGTCCTACCGGCGCGTATGGGTTCTTTACATGGTATTGGCCGGAGCAATAGGGCAGGACAATTGGAAGATCACGGCAACGACTGTTGCCGAAGGTACCCGCGTAGAAGCAGTTCACTGGCCAGGTCCACAGGGAGGTGGCATCATCCCCGTCATGACCGGCGGGGGGTCGGAGACGGACTACACCACCCAGCCTACGCTATACACCCTGTTCCATGAACGCCTTGCGTACATGCTTGGTGAACGTGACGACTGGGTCTCCTGCAAGACAGCGTTAGCGCGGCTCAAAGACAATCCGGACCTGAAGCGCCAAGCCCCCCTACACGCCCTGTGTTCGTTCACAACGGACAAGGAATCCGTTTTGAGATGAGCCCGCTTGAAAAACAGCGCAGACAGCGCGAATGGCCCCCACATGATTAGCACAAGACCCAGAACTGCCACTGCAAACTGTCCAGGTCAGTTCCGGGGGAGTGCGGGGGCTGGATATTAACCCGGCATGAGCGGTGGCCGCGCCTGAAGCGGCATATACGAGGTCCCGGAATCGCACTGAATGACGACCAGGCTCGCACTTTGGAGCGGTTCAGCCCGGAATTCCGGAAGCGCCATATCGAAACCCGGTGCAGCGGGGATCTGGTGGCCGTGAATACGTTTTTCGTGGGCGCGCTGAAACGCGTGGGGAAAATCTATCTGCAATCGGCCATCGACTGCCACAGCCGCTACGCCTTCGGCAGGCTGTACACCAGCAAGCTGCCGGTTACGGCGGTACACATGCTCAACGAGTCCGTGCTGCACTTTTTCGAGGAGCACGACACGCCGGTCGTCACTGTGCTTTCGGATAATGGCCGGGAATTCTGCGGGCGCGCCGACGGCATCCCTACGAATTGTTTTTGCAACTGGAAGGCATTGAGCATCGGACACCCGCGTCAGACGCCCACAAAGCAACGGCTTTGTGGAGCGGTTGCACAGGACATTGCTCGACGAGCGTTTCAGAATTCAGGGCCGCAGAAACTGGCACGAGCCCCTGGACGAAATGCAGACGGACCTGGACGCTTACCTGCACCACTACAACCACGAGGGGGCGCACCAAGGCAGAAACATGAACGGTCGGACACCCTACCAAGCTTTCCGTGATGGCCTTCCCGAGGGCCAGCCGGAAGAGGATAGCGAAGGGCAGCAGGCAGCCTGATCAGCGCCCCGCCGGGCACGGCAGTGTCAGGTGAATACCATCTCTGTACAACCCGTACATTCTTTGCACACTCGGCTCATTTCCCCCTGCAAAACGCTACAACATCGGAAGAATAAAGATCATCAGGTTGATCGAATTTTTTCATTTTGCCATCAAGATATACTAAACGCACAGGCTTATAACCAGTATAAGCGCCAAATCCATTTTTTGCATTATAATACCCCCTACAAATGAATCCAATGTGATCGCCATATGATTTATACGGGATAATATCATCTATTTTTAAAACAATAGAGTCTGGATCTTTAAACCCATAGATCATGCTCAATTCAATAAGGTAAGCGACAAGCGCTTTGCGGATATCTTCTTCTGTTGGAGATATATACATATCTGGCGCAATAAATTTTTCTGCAATTTTTTTATTATATCTGTCTAAATTATTAATATAATCTTCCTCAAGCGTGATTAAAACCGCATAATTTGAACAATATTTTTCCAACCTCCTCTTGCTACTAACGCTTTTTGCAATGTTCGCTTCTACACGCAATTTATAAACAATATATTCAACTGGAAATTCTTTTTCTCTTGTATTAATATAGTTTGCATCATCAATATTGTTTATTTCATTATTGTCAATTCTTTTTTGATAGCCAATCAATTCATTATTTTTTTCTTCAAGGTACATCTTGGCATCCAAAAATTCATACTCTTTTGCATATAGAAAAGACACATGAGCAGTGAATAATACATACATAGAAATTAAAAAAGCTAATTTTATACCTTTACAGTGCATAGCCCACCCCCACTAACTTAGCCAGGTTGCCTTACTGCTTTATGGTCTATCCTGCCCAAAAGGACAATCCGTTTGACCAGCCCCCACGAATTGTGTCGCTCATTATGCTAGTCTGGGACGCCCACTTGAGTCCAGAGGTAGTGGTGTCCGCCATGCCGTAAAGCGTATCTTTATCATCTTTTCAGATATATATTGCATTCATGATATTGGGGAGATATTCCCGAAAACCGCCCTGATACCCCGTGTATCAGGGCTTTTCTCTTTCCAAGGAGACGCCATGGACAGCCTTCAGTACACCTCCCCTGAGGTCACCGACCTCGCCAAGGCCCTTATCACCGTTCAGCACACCCTGCAACCGGCCATCAAGGACCGTGAGAACCCGTTCGCCAAGTCCCGCTATGCCACCCTCAATTCCGTCATGGATTCGTGCCGGGACGCGCTGCAGGCCAACGGCATTTGGGTGACCCAGTACCCGGTCCCGGCAGAGGCCGGACACCTCGGCCTCGTCACCAAACTCACGCACGCGAAATCCGGCCAATGGCAGTCGTCGCTGCTGGTCATGCCCCTGCCCAAGGCAGACCCGCAGGGATACGGCAGCGCCATGACCTATGCCCGCCGGTACGCGCTTTCGGCCATGCTCGGCATGGTGACGGAAGACGATGACGACGGCGAGGCTGCATCCCGCGACAGGCCCGCACGGCAGAGAACGCCTCGCCAGCCTCGGCCCCAGCAGCCTGCTGCCGCATCAGCCCAACAAGCCACGCCCGCAGCCCCCCCACCTCAGCCCAAGCCCGCAGAAACAGCACATCCAGCCCTGGCGTCACTGCCTCGGCTGGATGGGGTAAACTACTCGACGGCCACCGCCCAGGATGGCCGTCTTTGCATTCTAGCGTCGGGCAACACGTCTGCCCGCAAGCAACTGCTCTCGGCTGCCGGGTTCAAATGGAACGCCGAGCGCAAGGTCTGGTGGCGGTACGCCGAGACCGCCTGATCCACACACCACGCCAGGGGCGGGGATTCCCCCGCCGTGGGGGAACCTCGTCCACTCGATGGAGTCCCCCATGACAGACACCCCGCGATCCCCCATGCCTCCGGCACTGCCGGACCCTCTCTCCCTCCTCGCCGAATCCCTGCTCGCACACGAAATCCACACCACGCAGGCCCAACTGGGCGACCGCAGCACCTACACCGGCATGTCCGACATCGGCGCCGCAACGGAATGCCTGCGCTCGGCGATTGCCCGCAAGTTGGCGTCGCCGGGCACGCAGCCCCGCACCATTCCGCCTCAACATGTCGGTTCCATCCTGAAACGCCATCTCCCACTGCATCGGGGCCACTGGCAGGAAGCCGGGATTACCGACTCGCTCACCAAAAGCGGCCACCGACTCATTCCGCAACTGGAAATCAGCGCCTCCTTCCACGGCGTGCCCATCAAGGCGCACCTCGACATCACCCTCATCCACGAAGCCCCGACACCCGTCATCCGGGTGCTGGAGCTGAAAAGCAACGGGCACCTGCCCGAAACCCTCTACACCTCCAACGAGGTGCAACTCTACGGGCAGATCGGCCTGCTGGAGAGCACCTGGCATCGCCCGTGCTGTTCGCTTCGGGACGAGGACGGCCAGCCGGTCTTCACCCGCAAGACCTTCCCGGAGGCGGCCCGGCTGCTCTTTGGCATCGACCTGCCAAGCACACCGGAAGGCGTGGCCATCGAAGGCTGGGTGCTCTCCATCTCCATGGCCGATGCCAAGGCCTTCGGACCGTACACGCCCAGCAGGACCATGCTCGGCATCTGCTGCAACACTGCCGCCGACCTGTGGCAATCCGTCAACTCCGTCAAGGTGGGGCAGTTGGCGCTTGACGACCTCCCGTACTGCCAGGGGTTTCACCCCCTGTGCGACTGGTGCGACGCCAACGCCACCTGTCCCAAGTTCCGGCCCATGCGGGTTGACGGCATACCCGTGGACCTTGGCCCCGCCCACGCGGCGGACCTCGACCAACTCGCGGGCCTGAAGGAACACAAACTCGCCATTGAGGGCGATATCGCAGCGATTGAAGGGCGCATTCGCTCCGCATTCCAGCGCATCGCGGCGGTAAGCGACAGCATGGCCCAGAACTGGATAACCGCGGGCAGGCACCGCTTTCGGGTGGCAGCCATGCCCGGCAGACAGACCATCGACCAGACGACCCTGCAGGAGGAACTGGAGGCCCTGACCGGCGATCCCCAAATGGCGACAGACATTCTGGACCGGACCCGCAAGACCGGCCAACCTCATGAACGGCTGTTCATCAGCCCCATCAACGGAAAAGGAGAATGACCATGGGATACTACAGCGAAGTCGCTCTGTGCCTGTCCGGCAACGGACGGGCAAGGCTTGATGCGGCGATGCACGAGGCGAGGCAGCATGCCACCAACCCCGGCGACATCGAACTGTTCCTGCAAAACGGGCTCAGGCAGGACGCGCCGGACTCGGAAGGCGTGCTTTACTACTGGGAAGGCGTCAAATGGTACGCGGACTTCGAGGAGGTACGCTTCATCACCGATGTCATGGATGAACTTGACGTTGACGACTACCTCTTCCTGCGCATCGGCGAGGACGTTGACGATGCCGAGATTCTCGGCGGCTGGTGGGACAATCCCTTCGATGCGCGCCTGTTCCGAACCATCGACTTCGGCTAGGGGCGTCGGCGCAGCCTCCTCGGTCAGCGCCATCCCCGGCGCACCGCATCCAGATCATTCCAGGGTGATACCAAGGGCGCGCATCCGGGCCTTGGCATCTTCGTGGCTCACCACGCGACCTTCGCGCACGGCGTCCAGCCCTTGCCGCACCATGTGGTAAAACCGCGCATCGCGGTCAAGGAACTGCGCCACGGCATCCCTGATGACCGCGGCACGCGTACTGCCAGTGGCTGCGGCGATCTCGTCCAGCCGGTCCACGGTGGCCTTGTCGAAACGAATGCCCGTCGAATGCGGCATGGTCACTCCGTAGCCATTCACGTCTGATCTGGCCGTATCACGGGTTCTTCCGAAGCTTCGTGTCCACGCCACACTGCGCGAAGCACTCCCGGACCTCATCATCCGATGCGAAGAGTCCGGCATCCGCCTGACGAACGCCTTCCGCGATGGCGGCCACAGCCCACTCCTCGTCCCGGACATACCGCCGAACGGCTTCGGCCATGAGTTCAGGCACGGGCCTGCCCATGGCTCTCGCCAGAGCCTCCAGTCGTCCCTTCGTTTCCGGGTCGAGATGCGTATCCCAATCGGCCATGCGTACCTGCCCATTCCGACGGCATAGCCAACATCCCAAACCGACACAACATCAAGGAGCACTCCCATGCCCCATACCGATTCGGGCCTGCACGCGTTGCAGCCCGTCGACCTCGACGCTGGCGCCGTGTTCAGCGGCACCCCGTCGGGCCGCATGATCAAGGGCTACCGCCAGCCATCGACATACACCCCCAAGACCGATCCCGACTACATCTTCCACGAAACCACGCGCGACATCGTGGTCTGGCTGATGACCGCATCCGATCCGCTCTACGTGTTCGGTCCCACCGGCAGCGGAAAGTCCAGCGCCATCCGACAACTGGCCGCCCGGCTCAACTACCCGGTCTTCGAGGTCACCGGGCACGGCAGGCTGGAGTTCCCCGACCTCGTGGGCCACCTTTCCGTGCATCAGGGGTCTATGGAGTTTCGGTACGGCCCCCTGGCTCTGGCCATGAAGCATGGCGGGCTCTTCCTGCTCAACGAACTGGACCTACTGGAACCCGCCACGGCCACGGGGCTCAACGGCATCCTCGACGGCCAGCCCTTGTGCATCCCGGAGAATGGCGGTGAACTGGTCACGCCGCACCCCATGTTCCGGTTCGCGACCACAGCCAACACCAATGGAGGTTCCGACGAAACGGGCCTCTACCAGGGCACCCTGCGCCAAAACCTCGCCTTTCTCGACCGGTTCTGGCTGTGCGAGATGGGCTACCCCGAACCCGCAGCGGAGGAACGGCTGCTGGAGCGTATCGCACCGCAACTCCCTGCACCCCTGCGGCGTACCATGATCGACTACGCCAACGAGGTCCGGCGTCTGTTCATGGGCGAATCGGGCACGGCACACGGCGCCTCCATCGAGGTGACCTTCTCCACCCGCACCCTGATCCGCTGGGCCGACCTGACCCAGCGGTTCCAGCCGCTCGCCCGGCAGGGCATCCAGCCCATGGCCTACGCCCTCGACCGGAC
>NZ_VSMK01000142.1 GCF_011682075.1 Nitratidesulfovibrio liaohensis | reverse complement strand
GCACCTCGAACCTGTCAGTAGTCCAGCCGGACCACGCCGCGCGGGCCGCGTCGCCGTCGCGCGCGGCAATGGCCGCAATGCCCGCCCAGAACCGGGCATACTCCGCCGAGCGCCAATCCTCCGTCAGCGGCACCAGCACGGCACGTGCCCCCGCGTAGTCGCCCTGCCGGTACAGGGCATAGCCGTGGCGCACCCCGGCCCGCCAGTCGGAAGGATTTTCCGCGGTCACCCGGGCATAGGCCGTGGCGGCCTCTGCGTACCGGCCCTGTTCCAGCAGGGACGAAGCCCGCATGCTTGCGCCGGAACAGCCAGCCATGGTTGCCGCCGCAACACCAAGGGCCACCAGAAAAGAAACACCGCGCACCCTGTTCATGATGCCTCCTGGCGGGCTACATGCCGCGCCGAATCAGACCGAACTTCTTCAGCTTGTATTGCAGGGTACGTCGGCTGATGCCCAGTGCGTCGGCCGTGCGTTCCCGATGTCCGCCGTGCACTTCCAGCGCGCGCAACAGGGCGTCGCGCTCCGCGTCGTCCAGCGAGCCGGGGTAGGCCCCCGGCACGCCGCCGTAGCCGCCGGGCATGAAGCCATCGCCCTCTGCAGGCCAGCCCGTATCGCCGCGCGGCATGGCGGAAGCGGAGTCCTGCCCCCAGCCCCTGCCCTGCCGTTCGAAGGCGCGGTCAACCGTACCCGATCTGTCGGACATGTCTGGCCTGTCGGGGCTGTAGAGCCGCTGGCGGTCCCCCCCCCTGTCCTGGCCCCTCTCCGGGCCTCTGTACTGCCCACTGTCCGGGCCGCCCCGCTCCCAACGGTCGGGGCGATCAGCCAGCACCTGCGAGGGCAGCGAATCGGGTCCCAGGGTATCGGAACGGCTGAGTATCAACGCCCGTTCCAGCACGTTTTCCAGTTCGCGCACGTTGCCGGGCCAGGAATAGCGCATCAGGGCTTCGAGAAATTCCGGGCTCACGCTGCGGATGCCCTTCTTGTTCTTGCGGCACAGCCGCTCCAGCAGGCGACCGGCCAGCATGGGCAGGTCTTCCAGCCGGTCGCGCAGGGGGGGCGAAACCACCTCCAGCACGTTGAGCCGGAAAAAGAGGTCCTCCCGGAATTCGCCCGCCTCCACCGCGCGCTTGAGGTCGCGGTTGGTGGCGGCGATGATGCGCACGTCCACGGGCACCGGACGTACCGCGCCCAAGGGTTCCACCACGCGCTCCTGCAAGGCGCGCAGCAGCTTGGATTGCAGTTCCAGCGGCAGTTCGCCTATTTCGTCAAGAAACAGCGTGCCACCTCGCGCCAGTTGGAAGCGCCCCGGCTTGTCGCGCACGGCCCCGGTGAACGCACCCTTCATGTAGCCGAACAGTTCGCTTTCCAGCAGATGGCCGGGCAGGGCCGCACAGTTCACCTTCACCAGCGGCTGGTCTGCACGGTTGCTGGCGTCGTGCAGGCCCTGGGCGATGAGTTCCTTGCCGGTGCCCGACTCGCCCATGACCAGGATGGTGGCCTCGCTGGGGCCTGCCTGCCGGATGAAGTCACGCACCCGGCACATGGCCTGGCTGGCCCCCACGATGGGTGCCGTGGGATCGTCGTCGCTCAGGCGGCGGCGCAGATTCTCGTTTTCTTCCAGCAGCCTGCCGAAGTCCCAGGCCTTTTCCAGAACCGCCGTCAGTTCCTCGTTGTCGGCGGGCTTGGTCAGGTAGTCGAAGGCACCCTTCTTCATGGCCACCACGGCGGAACCCACGGTACCGAAGGCGGTCAGCATGACCACGGGCAGGCCGGGGTACATTTCCTGAATACGGGCCAGGGTTTCCTGACCGTCCATGCCGGGCATGCGCATGTCCAGCAGCACCACGTTCACGCGGTCCTGGGCCAACAGTTCCAGGCCTTCCTCTCCGGAACCGGCTTCTTCCACGTTCCAGCCGCTGTCCTCCATGACGGCGCGGACCATCAGGCGGTGGCCGGGTTCGTCGTCGATGACCAGAAGTCGCTTCATCTTGTTTCCTTGGTGATGACTCTACGAATGTCCACGCCCGGCATGACGGAGCGGGCCATCAGGCGGTGGCCGGGTACGTCGTCGATGGCCGGAAGCCGCCTCATCGCTTGTTCTCGGTTATGTCGATGACCGTATCCGTGGCGGACGGGTCTGCCACGGATTGTCCGGGGGCGACATGTCCGGGGGCGGCATGTTCGTAACGGGTCGCGTTCCGGGGGGCGCCGCCCTGCCCCTCGTCCCGGCCTTCCCGGTTGGCCGTGGCCATGTCGAAGGCCGCCGCACCGGGGCAATTGCCTGCGGGAATGTCCGCGCCGTGGTCCAGCGGATCGCCGCCCTGTGGAATGCCCGCATCTTCCATGGCACCGCCCCCACTGGCCGACACGCCCTGTCCTCCGGCGCGCGCGGCATGACCCGCCCCCGGAAAGAACAGCGCCACCGTGGTGCCGCGCCCCACTTCGGAATCTATCTGCGCGCGGCCACCATGGTCGCGCATGGTCTTGTGCACCAGGGCAAGGCCAAGGCCGGTGCCCTTCTTCTTGGTTGTGTAGAACGGCTCAAAGGCCTGCTCGCGTTGTTCGCGACTCATGCCCGGCCCGGTGTCGCGCACGAACACCCATACCCCGCCGTCGGAGCCCATGGACGAAATGTGGATCTCGCGCCCCCCGTCACCGACGGGTTGCGGGCACTGCGACAGCGCGTCCAGACTGTTCAGCACCAGATTCAGCAGGGCCTGTTTGAGCGCGTCCTCGTCGGCCATGACCAGGTCGGGCCCCAGGCTGGTGCGCATGTGCACCCCCTGCTTGCCCGCGTCGAAGCGTACCAGGCTTTCCAGTTCCGCCGCCAGTTGCCCCAGGCTGACCTCGCGCGGCTCGATGGCGCGCGGTCTGGCCAGGTACAACAGATCGGTGATGACCCGGTTCAGCCGGTCCGCCTCGCGCACCATGGTCTGGGCGTAGTTCTCGTCCGGCTGCTTGCCCGCCAGCTTCTTGGCGAAATACTGGGCAAATCCGCGCAACGCCGATAGCGGGTTGCGTATCTCGTGCGCCACCCCTGCGGCCAGGGTGCCCACGGCGGCCAGTTTTTCCGCCTCGCTCAGGCTCTTTTCCAGTTCGCGTATCTGGGTTCTGTCGCGGATGATGACGAGGCGGTCGTGCTCCTCGTCGCTTTCGCGGATAGGCAGGGTGAGAATTTCCAGGTGCGCGCCGTCCACTGTACGGTTAGCCCAGCCGGGAGTGGCGCCGCTGTCCGGACCGGCGATGCACCCGGCGATTTCCGGCGGCAGTTCTGCCACGTCGGTACCGGCCAGACTGCCGTCGCGGGCCTTCAGGATGTCATGGGCCGCCGGGTTTGCGGCGCGCACCACGTTGTCCTGGGTGATGGTCAGCAGGCCGTCGGGCAGGTTGTCCACCAGCCGGGCCTGAAAGCGTTCCAGCACTGCGGCGCGGCCTGCCTGCTCGCGCCGCTTCAGAAAGCTCATGGTCAGCACCCAGATGAACACCGCCGCCGCCAGGATGTACGCTGCCTGAAACAGCGCATTCTGGCGAAATCCCCGATACACGGCCAGGTGCTTGGCCATGTCCAGCCCCACCACCAGAAAGGTGGGCAACTGGTTGGGGTCGTCGGACGAAAAGTCCTCCTGCCCGAAGGGGGGAGGCGCATGTGTTTGCGCGCCGTCCCCGCCGATGTCGGAACGGGGTTGCCCGGTGTCGTCCAGTTCCGTGTCGTGCATCAGGGTATGGCTGCGCGGCAGGATGCGCTTGCCGTACACGTAGGCGCTGAGTTTGCCGAAGGTGGCGCGGCCGTGCCATTCGCCCTTCTGGGCCAGATCCTGCAACGCCTCTGGCGGAAAGACCAGCGTGCCGCCCGCCTCTTGCGTGGGGCGCGAGGTAAGCACCCGCCCCCCCTGTCGGTCGATGATGCCCACGAACAGCACGTCGCCGCTCTGCTCCAGTTCGCGGAACAGTTCCGCCGTGCCCGGGCTGAACAGGCCCGGGCCATTGGGCCGCATGAACAGCCCGCGCCGCAGCGATGTTTCCACCGCCTGCAACACCGACCGGGCGGTAAGGATGAGGTGCTGGGTGCCTGCCTCTTCCTGCCGGTTCAGGGTTTGCCCGGTGGAAACGATGAGCGAAAGCCCGATGGTCACCAGCGCCATCACCGCAATGATCAGGGTGCTGCGCTCGGTGTTCTTGTCGGCGATATCCATGGAACGTCCTTGAAAAAACCGTGGGGATGCACACGCCCGGCTGCACAAGAAGCCGGGCGTGTGGGTATGGCATGAAAACCTCGTGCCAACGTGTGCACAACGTAATTCCAGCTAGTTACGCAAAATGCATTGCACAAACGACACAAGCCTTCACTCTTCCGTGCATAAAATTGCACATAGCAAGGAAACGCGCAACCCCGGTTGCACGTGTGCAATGGCGGAAGTCTGGGGGGAAAATTGCGGGGGAACACAGAAGAAGTGCAAGGGGGTAGAAAGGCACGGGAGGCACGAGGGAAAGCCGACTGGAGGGTCGGCCCTGCGAAGCCATGGCATCTGCATGCCGCGCAACGGAATCAGCATGTTGTTCTGCAAAATCAGTATGTTGCGCAACGAAACCGACTGGCGGATACACGAAAGTCCATCGTCCCTTCGCCCGTCGCCCTTCGGCCATCCGTCGGTCTATTGCCCCGATTGCTGGCGAGACTGTTGCCCGTTGGGCGTCGTGCCGTTGCCGCGCGCAGCGTCCTGCAGGCCTTCCAACACCCGCAGCGGCATGCCGATGACCCCACCCAGCAGGTCGAACACGGTGCTGCCCAGGTTACCCAAGGTACCGGTAACGATGCCGGTCTGGCGCACGCTGGTTTCCGGCTTGCGCAGATCGCCGTGAAAACGGATGGGAAAGGTGGGCACCCGCACCAGCGAGACGTCGGTGGTGTAGTCGATGCGCTTTTTCGCAAGGTCCACCCAGCCCCGGCCCACCATGGTCAGCAGCAGGCTGTTCAGGGTGAAGTCCTCGTTGTGCAGCACCCCGGTGCGCATGAAGCCGCTGGCCCGCGCCTCCGAGAACGGGGTCTTGGATTGTTCCGGTGTGCTCGACTTGCCGCGCGTGCTGTAGAAGCCGTCGCGCACCTCGAAGGCCCACGTGCCGGAAAGGGCTGCGGGCATGTCCTGTTCGGTGCGCAGGGGGCCTTGCACGTCCAGTAACAGCAGGGCCTTGCCGCCCACGTAATCCTTGCCCGCAAAACGCAGGCCCACCGGTTCCAGGTCGAAGTCGCGCGCGTCCAGCACAAGGCGCGTGGCCAGCGCGTCGCCCGCCGTGGCGCGGATGCTGCCGCCCAGCGTGCCGCCATAGAAACCCGAGGCGATGGGCCCCACTTCCAGTTGCCCGTCGCGCAGCAGGATGGGCGCGGTAAAGCCATCGAAGCGTAGCTGCTTGAAGGTGCCGCGCCCCACGGACACGCGCCCGTCGGCATCGAACGCGCGCAGCCACGCATAGTGCAGCGGCTCGTTGGAAGGCGCGGGTGCCGAATCCCCGGGGGCGGGGTCCGGCGTACGGGGGGCCAGATAGCGGTCCGCGTCGAAGGCGTCGGCATGCAGGCTGAAACGCCACAGGGGGCGCTGGCCGGAAATGCGTGAGACGTTGCCCGCCACGGGTTGGCCGTCCAGCACCAGCCGGGCGTCGGTCAGGTCGAAAGTGTTGCCGGACTGGCGAAAGCCCGCAGACAGTTCCGCCGAATGCAACGCACCGTCGGTCATTGTCCATGGCGCAAGGCCCAGCCCGCGCAAAGTGGCACGCGGATCCGCGAAACGGACGGACAGGCTGCCCGCCCAGCTGGCAACCTTGTTCATGCCGGTGGCGGTGAGGGACAGGCTGCCCCGCGCCCCCAGCGATTCCACGTCCAGCCGGTCGGAACTCAGGGAGCCCGCATCGAAATCGAAACGGACCGGACCGGTGAAGCGCGCCTCCACCGTGCGGCTCAGGTCGGTCAGCGAGGGCGGCAGCGAAAGGCGCAACGCCGCGGGCAACCGGTCGGCGGCCACGGGCAGGCCGGTGGCCGTGTCGAACAGCAGCGGCCCGTTGGCCGTGGCCT
>NZ_VSMK01000141.1 GCF_011682075.1 Nitratidesulfovibrio liaohensis | reverse complement strand
GCGAGGCCCAGGCCAGCGCCCCCACCCCGACCAGCAGGGCCAGCCGGGCCAGCGGCGTGCGGGGGTGCGCCAGCAGCGAGGCCCCCAGCAGGCAGGCCGCCACCCCGTGCAGGATCAGCGTGCTGCCGAACCAGGAAACCAGCACCATGCCGCCCAGAAAGGTACCCAGAATGCTGCCCGCCGTGGATACGGCGTACAGCCGCCCCACCACCGCGCCGGAGGTGTCCATGTCCGACAGGGCCAGGCGCACCACGTAGGGCGACACCATGCCGCACAGCACGCCCGGCACGGCGAACAGCAGCACAGCGGCCACCACGGCGGCGAGGTACAGCGAATCGAGCCCACCAGCCACCCAACCCACCACCCGGCCATGCGCCAGGGCCACGGCCAGCACGGACAACGCGGCCCCGGCCAGGATGCGCGACAGGGTGCGCCGCGACAAGGTTCGGTCGGCCAGGCGCCCGCCCAGCCAGTAGCCCGCGCTCAGGCTGGCCAGCACCACGCCGATGAGGCTGGTCCAGACGATGACCGAGGTGCCCAGATGCGGGGCCAGCAGGCGCGCCCCCACCATTTCGAGCACCATGACCATGGTGCCGGACAGGAACATGATCGCGTCGAGCATGGGGCCTCCTGCGGGAGCGAGGATCGGGGAAGGGAGAAGATACGCGGGGATGCCGTGCTCTTGCTGTATCAGGGGGCGGGGCGGCGAGGCAACGGGGCGGCGGCGGAAAGGGCGGGGGCTGGCGGGTAAACAGGGCGGTCGCGCACGGTTGTGCGAGGCGCTGCCCCGCACATGAAAGGGAAGGTCGCCGTGCCCGGCAGGGGTACGCCACGTCCCTTTCGCGTCTCCGCTGCGCGGGCGGAGCATGGCGGACCGAAGCGATTTCGCGGCCGGCACCGGGCACGACGGCCTTCGCATCGGGACATAAAGCAACGCACCTTCCGCCGCAAGTGCGGGAACGGCCGGGCACGCAAAAGGGGCTCCGCCAATGCGGAGCCCCCTTGTCAAAACACCATGGGCCGGGCCTGCGCCCCGCGCTCTTCGCGCGCGGACATGCAGTGCACGCAGCGGGTGGTGGTGGGCACGGCCAGCAGCCGCGCGGCGGGAATCTCGTTGCCGCAGTCGTCGCAGTAGCCGAAGTCCTCGTCGTCCAGCCTCTCCAGCGTGGCGCGCAGCACCTGCAAGCGTGTTTCGGTGCGCTGCTTCCACGACCGGTAGGTCATGCCTTCCACGTCGGGCATCCGCTCGGGGTCGCTCGCATCCTCCACGCCCTGCAGGCCGCGCCAGCGGTCCAGGGCCTCGCGCAGGTCGCGGATTTCCTGCTTCAGTCTGCGCCGTACCACGGCAATGGTTTCTTCGCGCATGTCGCTCCTCCTTCGGCGCGGCCTTGGCCCTGCCCGCGCGGTGCGCGGGGGGCGGCCAGGCGCCGGGTGCCCCTTGGGGCAAGTTTGTCGGGTGGGTAAAAAAAAAGCCCCGCCTACCAGGATGGTGGACGGGGCCGCGTGTTGCGTGTGCGTGCGGAATGCCGCTATGCGCCCCCCCCCGTCCCGGTGACACGTTCACCACAGGCAAAGAACCGGTCGGAACCGGTGAATGCGGTGGCGCGGGCGGAAAGGGTAATGAAACGCATGGGAGATTCCTTGTTCAGCTTCTGAGGGTAAATTCCGTGTGCTTCACGAAAGAACTGTTTCGGACGCAACGGCCTTACTATACATCTTCTTGCGGCCAATGCAAGCCCTGATGCGCCACCTGTCCCACGCTTCGCGCCACGCTGCACCGGCACTGCACAACACCATGAATTATCTTGCGTTCGACGCGGACAGCACGCCGCCCCCACTACCGCCCGCCGTGGAATGACGAACCACGGCTACCGCAGCGCGCCACCCCGGCCCTGGCCATGACGGGGGCACCAGAGACCAGTCGGGGGCACACCGTGGACACCGGGCGCCCGAAAAAAACGGAACGCGCCGACCGGCCCGAAGGCTGGTCGGCGCGTTCGCCCGGCGTGGAGCGCCGGATTGGCTCAGCGGTCCTGCGCAGCTTCAAGGGGCGCGGATGCCGCGGCACCGCGCGCTACCTCGTTCTGCGCATGGACGAATGTGAACAGGGCCGAAGTGAGAATGATGATGGCCAGCAACAAGTACCTCATCGAACGGACATCCTTCTGCGACGGTTGAAGGTGGCGAGGTACGGCGCCCTGGGCGCCTGCCTGCGCAATGCGGTCCCCGTTGCATGCGCTATAGTCCGGGTTGGTCCGTCGCGCAAGCCAAAATGCGTTTCTTTTCCGCACGGTGCAAAACATTGCGCAACGGTGTGACGCCCACGCGTCAATCCGTTGCCGGACCCCCTGCCCCTTGCGATGGCGGGCACACCACCCGGCAAGCCTGCCGACGCCCCCCCCCGGCTGCCGCGTTGCTTCCGTCCCGTCATCCTGCTAGATTGCGAACATCGAAAAGCGTACCCGCCCGGCAGCAACCGCATCACGCGGTCAGGCGCGCGGGTCCGGTGCACGGATCAGGCTCACAGGTCAGGCGCACGGGTCGGGCGCGCGGTTTCGCACCGCGTCACCCCGTGCGACTCGACCCTACCTACCATGACAGGGAGAACCTTCATGTCCGGCTACATGCTTTGGGGCGGCTTCAACCTCTTCGTGCTCGTCCTGCTGGCCTTCGACCTTGGCGTGCTGCACCGCAAGGACAAGGAAATGTCCCTGTCCGGCGCGCTGTGGATGAGCCTTGCCTACTTCGCGCTGGCGCTGGCCTTCGGCGGCGGCGTGTTCGTGTTCATGGGCGAGCAGAAGGGGCTGGAATACATCACCGGCTACCTCATCGAAAAAAGCCTCAGCGTGGACAACATCTTCGTATTCGTGCTGGTGTTCACCCATTTCGCGGTGCCCGCCGCCTTGCAGTACCGGGTGCTGTTCTGGGGCATTCTGGGGGCGCTGGCCATGCGCGCCGGGCTTATCCTGGCCGGGGCGGCCATCCTGAACGCCTTCCACTGGGTGATCTACGTGTTCGGCGGGTTTCTGGTCATCACCGGCATCAAGATGCTGCTGGCGGCCGACAGCGAGCCGGACCTTTCCGGCAACCGGGTGGTGCGGCTGTTCCGCCGCCACTTCCGGCTGACGGAAGGCTACGAGGGCGGACACTTCGTGGTGCGCAAGAACGGCCTTCTGCACGCCACCCCGCTGCTGGTGGTGCTGGTGATCATCGAATTCTCCGACCTGGTCTTCGCGCTGGACTCCATCCCCGCCATCTTCGCCGTATCCACCGACCCGTTCATCGTCTACACCTCCAACGTGTTCGCCATCCTGGGCCTGCGGGCGCTGTATTTCGCGCTGGCGGGGGTCATCCACCGCTTCCGCTACCTCAAGTACGGCCTGTCGCTGGTGCTGGTGTTCATCGGCGGCAAGATGATCGTCAACGCCGCCTTCGACGCCAAGATCATTTCCACCGGCGTCGCACTGCTGGTGACATTTGCCATCATTGCCGGGTCCATGCTGATTTCGATGCTGAAGACACGCGGCGCGGACGCGGAAGCGCAGGCCGCCCCGCCCCTGGGCTGGGTGCCGGGCACCCCGAGCAAGAGCGAAGGCTCCGCCGACGACACCGGCAAGACCCCGCGTTGACACCCCCTCTGCTCCGGAATATCTTTTATCCGCAAATAACCGCTCTCCCGACTGCCCCCCAGTTGGCCCGCAACGTGTCTCGACTGACGAGGCAGCCGTGACTGGCCCAACGGGCCACGACGACGCATCCACCACAACCGCCCCGGCTCCGGAACGCACCGGCACCTCATGGATACCCGCACCCGCCTCGCCACCCTGCTGGAACGCCTGCGCGACAACGGACACCGACTCACCCCCCAGCGGGTGGCCATCATCCGCGCCCTGATCGAACACGACGGCCACCCCACGGTGGAACAACTGCACCAGTCCATCCTGCCGGACTTTCCCACCACCAGCCTGGCCACGGTATACAAGACCATCGCCCTGCTGAAGGAAGACGGCGAAGTGCTGGAACTGGGCTTTGGCGAACTGGGCAGCCGCTACGACGGCAGGCACCCGGAACCGCATCCCCACCTTATCTGCACCCGGTGCGGGGCCATCGCCGACTATTCGTCGCAGGGGTTGGACGAACTGGTGGCGCGCATGGCCGCCGAAACGGGCTTTGCCGTGGACAGCCACCGGTTCGACATGTTCGGGCTGTGCCCGGCCTGCCAGGATGCGTCTCCGAGGCCCAAGGACGTGACGCCGACCGCCACCGACCACGCCACGGATCAACGCCCGGACTGATCGAATTGGCCAGCGTGGCCGCCCCATACTCGTCTCTTCTAAGAACACTGCTTTTACAGCACATTCCACACAATATCAGGCCCGGCCCCGCCGGGCCTCTTCATTTTCGTTGACAGTTATTTCCACTTTTGGATAATAATTATTACAAGAGTATTTTTATCAACAACTATAGCGCCGTCTCTCCAGGCAGTCCCCTACCGACATCCAACAGGCACCCCCAACAGGAGGAACCCATGACAAAGCACAAGCTCACCACCAACGCAGGCGCCCCGGTACCCGACAACCAGAATGCCATGACCGCCGGGCCGCGCGGCCCCATGCTGCTGCAAGACGTGTGGTTTCTTGAAAAGCTGGCCCACTTCGACCGGGAAGTGATTCCCGAGCGGCGCATGCACGCCAAGGGGTCCGGCGCGTACGGCACGTTCACCGTCACCCACGACATTTCCAAATACACCAAGGCGGCCCTGTTCTCGAAAATCGGCAAGAAGACCGACCTGTTCGTGCGCTTTTCCACCGTGGCGGGCGAACGCGGCGCTGCCGACGCGGAACGCGACATCCGGGGATTCGCCATCAAGTTCTACACCGAACAGGGCAACTGGGACCTGGTGGGCAACAACACCCCGGTCTTCTTCCTGCGCGACCCCCTGAAGTTCCCCGACCTGAACCACGCCGTGAAGCGCGACCCGCGCACCAACATGCGCAGCGCGAAGAACAACTGGGATTTCTGGACATCCCTGCCCGAGGCGCTGCACCAGGTCACCGTGGTCATGAGCGACCGGGGCATTCCCGCCAGCTACCGGCACATGCACGGCTTCGGCAGCCACACCTTCAGCTTCATCAGCCCGGACAACCAACGCTACTGGGTGAAGTTCCACCTGCGCACCCAGCAGGGCATCAGGAACCTGACCGATGCCGAGGCCGAGGCCATCGTGGCCAGGGACCGCGAAAGCCACCAGCGCGACCTGTACGACAGCATCGAGCGCGGTGACTTCCCCAGGTGGACCATGTACGTGCAGGTGGTGGCGGAACGGGACGTGGAAAAGTTCCCCTACCACCCCTTCGACCTGACCAAGGTGTGGTTTCACAAGGACGCCCCGCTCATCGAGGTGGGGGTGCTGGAACTGAACCGCAACCCCGAAAACTACTTCGCCGAGGTGGAGCAGGCCGCGTTCAACCCCGCCAACGTGGTGCCGGGCATCGGCTTTTCGCCCGACAAGATGCTGCAGGGCCGCCTGTTCTCCTACGGCGACGCGCACCGCTACCGCCTGGGCGTGAACCACCACCTGATCCCGGTCAACGCCGCGCGCTGCCCGGTGCACAGCTACCACCGCGACGGGGCCATGCGGGTGGACGGCAACCACGGCAGCACCCTGGCCTACGAACCCAACAGCTACGGCGAATGGCAGGAACAGCCCGACTTCGCCGAGCCGCCCCTGGCCATCAAGGGCGATGCCGCGCACTGGAACTACCGCGAGGACGATGCCGACTACTACGACCAGCCGGGGCGCCTGTTCCGCCTGATGACCCCGCAGCAGCAGGACGAGTTGTTCCAGAACACCGCGCGGGCCATGGGCGATGCGCCGGAAGAGATCAAGCGACGCCACGTGGGCAACTGCGCCAAGGCCGATCCGGCTTACGGTGCGGGCGTGGCCAAGGCCCTGGGGCTGAAGATGTAACATGCACAGCGCGCCCGGCCCCACGGGCCGGGCGCGCACCATTGTTCCGGAGGGCGGCCCGGCTGCCGCCTCCCCCGCTCCGGCGGTCCGGCGCTCCG
>NZ_VSMK01000140.1 GCF_011682075.1 Nitratidesulfovibrio liaohensis | reverse complement strand
GGGCCGGTGGCGGCCATGCGGAAGCCGGACGGGGCGCTTGCCGCGCCGGGGCGGCTGTGCCATGTACGGGGCAGCGGGCGTGCGGGCAGGGCATGCTTCTTTCCGGCCTGCGGGCCACCATCCGGGGTTGCGCCACGGGATGGAAGCGACATGCGCAACACATCGGCCCATGCGGCCCATGCGACCGGGGAAGCCCCCGGCAGATCTTCCGGCCACGCGACAGGCGAAGCCGTCACCGAACAACGCATCATCACCAGTTGCACCCGTGACTGTCCCAACAGCTGCGGCCTTGTGGCCACCGTGCGCGATGGCCGCCTGGTGCGGCTTGCGGGCGACCCGGACCACCCGCTGACGCGGGGCAAGGCCTGCGTCAAGGCGCAGCGCTACGTGAAGCGGGTGTACAGCCCGGAACGCATCACGCAGCCGCTGGTGCGCGACCACCGACACCAGCCGTGGCGGCGCGCCGCGTGGGACGAGGCGCTGGACCGCATCGCCGCGCGCATGACCGCCATCCGCGACGAATCCGGCACGGAAGCCATCCTGTACTATCAGGGCTACGGCGAACGCACCGCGCTGAAGCTGCTGAACCGCTACTTCTTCAACCTGTTCGGCGGGGTGACCACCCTGCGCGGCTCGCTGTGCGGCGGGGCGGGGCAGGGTGCGCAGAACCTCGACTTCGGCCAGCGCGTCTCGCACGACCCGCTGGACCACTACAACAGCAATTCACTCATTCTGTGGGGCCGGAATCCGGCATCCACCCAGATCAGCCTGGTGCCCATCCTGCGCGACATCCGCAAGCGGGGGGCAACGGTCATTCTGGTGGACCCGGTCCGCAACCGTTCGGCCCCGCTGGCCGACCGGCACATCGCGCCGTGCGCGGGCACGGATGCCTTCCTGGCCATGGCCGTGACCAGGCTCATCCTGCGCGCCGGGGGCGAGGACCGCGCATTCATGCAGCGCCACGCCGAGGGCGCGGCGGAATACCTGCGCATCCTTGACCGGTACACGGTGGACGACCTGTGCGCCCGCTGCGACGTACCCGTGGCCGACGCGGAATTTCTGGCGGACACGATGCTGCGCCAGCGGCCCACGTCCATCCTGCTGGGCTGGGGCATGCACCGGCACGAGGCGGCGCACCTGTCCATCCGCGCCGTGGATGCGCTGGGGGCCATCAGCGGCAACATCGGCGTGCCGGGCGGCGGGGTGAGCCAGGGCTTCGAGGAATACGGCCCCTACGACCAGCAGTACTGGGGCGACGGGCTGAACCCGCCCCGGCGCACCCTGCTGCTGCCCGAGATCGGGCGCGAGATACTGAATGCGCGCGACCCGGAAATCCGCATGATCATGGTCACGGCGGGCAACCCGGCCTGCATGGCGGCGGATGCCGGGGCCGTTGCCCGCGCCTTCCGCAAGGCGGAATTCGTGGTCTACTCCGGCCACTTCATGGACGACACGGCGGATCTCGCCCACGTCTTCCTGCCCGCCACCACATTCCTGGAAGAAGACGACGCCGTGGCCAGCTACGGCCACAACTACGTGGGGCCGGTGAACAAGGCCATCGAGCCGGTGGGCGAGTGCCGTTCGGAATTTATGATGTTCCACGGCCTTGCGGCGCGCTTTCCCTTTGCGGACCGCTTCCGGCGCGGCGTGGACGAATGGCTGCGCGACCTGTGCACGCCCGTGTGGCAGCAGGGCTGCACGCCGGAGCGGCTGCGCGCCGGGGCCTTTCGGCTGGACGCGCCCATGGTGCCCTGGGCGGACAAGGCCTTTCCCACGCCGTCCGGCAAGTTCCTGTTCATGACCGACTTCGCCCCCGCAGGGCTGGGCACGGTGGAGCCGGACTATCCCTACCGCCTGCTGACCATCGCCCCGCACGGGTACATCTGCTCCGAACGCACCATGGCCGAGCACGACGCCCTGGCCGAGGTGGTGCTGGCCACGGAAGAGGCCGCCCGGCTGGGCTTGGCCGACGGCGCGGTGGTGCGGGTGGAAAGCTGCGTGGGCGCGGTGAAGGCCATCCTGCGCACCGCAGACGGCCAGCGGGCGGACATCCTGGTGGCCGAGCGGGGTGGCTGGAACAAGGCCGGGCACGGGCTGAACCTGCTCACCCGTGCGCTGTCCAGCCAGGTGGGGCGCGGCACGCCGTACTACGAAACCAGCGTGCGGGTAACCCCGTGGCCTTGCGACGGGGTCACGGGCCTGCGCGTGCTGGTGGTGCAGCACAGCAACGACGCCCCGGGCGGCAATTTCTGCAAGGAACTGGCGCGCTGCGGCGCGGTGCTGACCACCCTGCGGCCCGGATTGGGTGACGTGCCTTCGGCGGGAGACGCCCTGCCGCCCCGTGACGAGGCATTGGCCAGGTACGACGCGCTGGTGGTGCTGGGTGGGCCGCAGCACTGCCGGGACGATGCGGGTTCGCCGCATTTCCCGCATCTGATGGACCTGCTGCGCGCCTTCGACGCGGCGGGCAGGCCGGTGGCGGGCATCTGCCTGGGGGCGCAACTGCTGGCCCGCGCCCATGGCGGTAGGCCGTGGACCATGGATGCGCTGGAGTTCGGCTTCCTGTCCTGCACGCCCACCGAGGCGGGCCTGGCCGATCCCGTGCTGGGTCCGGCTCTGTCCGGCGCGCTGTCCCTGCCGCGCCTGATGTCCTTCCACGAGGACACCTTCGACCTGCCGCCAAGGGCCACCCTGCTGGTGCGGGGCGTCCGGTGCCGCAACCAGTGCTTTCGCGTGGGCAACGCCTCGTACGGGTTCCAGTTCCACCTGGAGGTGGATTCCGCCATAGTGCAGGACTGGGTGGACAGGTTCCCCAAGGGGCGCCTGGGCGAATACGCGAGCTACCGCGAAAAGTTCGACGACGTGTACTTCGACGACCTGGCCCGCGACATGCCCCTGCTGGTGGAAGCCTCCGGGGCGTTCTGCCGCAAGGTGGCGGCGGCGTGGCTGGCCCTTGCCCGGCGGGAAGGGCGTTAAGGCCGCCCCGGCGCGGGCCGGGCGGGAGCGCCTGTGGTCGGGACCATGCCCGTACGCTTTGGAATCGCACGGCGAAAGCGCACGCCCCGTATCCTCCATGGCGAAAGGGTGTGGAGGTTGATCGCGCCTAGTGCAGTTCGCGTCCAACCCACACTGCGCGGCCAAGGATGCGGATGCCGTCGGCCAGGCCGTCGCGCACATCGATCGCCAGGGGCGGACAGGCCGCGTTGTAGCCGGTGAGAAGCAGCTTGCCGGGCACGGCGTTGATGACCTTGAGGTATACCATGCCCTCGACATCCACGGCGTATACCTTGCCCGGACGTGTGTCGCGTTGGCTCTGGTCGATCAGCACCGCGTCGCCGTTCAGGACGTAGGGCTCCATGCCGTCACCGTCGACACGCATGAGCACCATGCTCGACGGGGTCCCCCGGCGCTGCAGGAACTCCGTCCTGAAGGCGTATTCCCCTTCCGTGCCCTCCCGCGAGGCGAAAGCGCCGTTTTCCGTCGAGAGCCGGGCCGCCACCATCGGCACCATGACAAACTCGCAACCGGCGCCTTCGGGCATTGCCGACGATGGCGCGGGCCTGTCTGCCGCGCCTTCGGGCCGTAGCGTCTGGCGCATGGGGCCCTTTCCCAATAACAGCCAGTTGGGATTCACATCGAGCATCAGGCAGACATGGCTTGCAAATGCAATATCCGGCAGGGAATCGCCACGCTCGTATCTGCCGAGAGTGGTTTGCGGCACCCCAATGATTTGTGCAAATCTGGCTTGACTGATTTGCCCGCGCAGCTCCTTGAGCCGTTTCTGAATGTTGCTCATACCGCAACTGTTCCACTTGAAAAGGTTTTATTGTGGGTTGCTCTCGTAATGTCGGTGTAGTACCGCGAAGTTGCGTGATAGTGTGGTAAGAGTTGGTGCTGCGCGTTTTAGCTGGTTTTGGCTTGATTTGCCGCTGGAACGGGATTATGAATGAGCTGATAATGGCTTGTAGAGGGTTGCACATGATCCCACAAAAGCCAACCTACCTGCCCCGCTGTCGTGGGTCAACGGCAACGATACATTACGGATCGGGCGGCCTATCCATCCTGAAGCCTGCATGCCCGACGGTGAGCCGCGGCGATTTCTTTCGGGGGGGGGGCATGATGGGATCTGTCGGCCTGCGTTTGCCGTGAGCCACATCGCGGCAGGGCGGCGAGGTCCGTAACATTTGTGCAGGCGGCGGATGTCATGTCGGCCGGAGGGCGCGCAAGCCGTGTGGCAACGGTCGGGCGTGCCAGCAGGATGTGGAATCCCCGAAACCGCAAGAGACTGTGGGAGGAAGGAACATGATGAATCTGGAACAGCGGCAGCTTTGCGGAGTGCGCCGGGCACGGATGCGCTTTCGGATTCGCGAGGTATTGGACCGTAACAACACCAACGCCAAACGGATAGCGGAAGCCCTTGGCATTTCCCATCAGGCTGTCCTCAAAGTGTTGCAGGGCAACTCGCATTCGATTCGGGTTCTTGATGCCTTGCGGGCGGCGGGTGTGCCGGAACGGTACCTGTTCGACCCCCGGTCCGAGCACGCCATGGATCTGCTGCCCACGCAAGAGGAAGGGACGGGGACGTGATGCTCCAGGGCATCGCCTTGACTGTCCCCGACAATGCGAACCTGGAAATAGAATCCGGCGAGTTGCGCATTGTTGGGCGGGAAGCCTTTCTGACGGGCGTCAACGCAAGGATCGGCACCTTCGATGGCGATGGAGCGGTGTTCCTCAGCCAGCTCAAGGCGTTGATCACGTCATTGGAGGGCATTCCCTCGCATGCCGCAACGGCGTCTCTGGTGGCATGCCCCTTGTCCGGGCAGGCCGTGGACATGGGCGGCAAACGCCTGTTCGTCCTGGCGCTGCGCAACGCCACGGAACTGCGGAAGATGCAGGAGGTGATGGCCCAGGCCGAAAAGGCGCTGTCGGCTGGCGACATGGCGGCGGGCATCGCCCACGAGATCAACAACCCGCTCGCAGTCATCATGCAGACTTCGCAGACCGTGAAGCATCGCATGAACGCCGTCCTGCCCGCCAACGTCAAGGCCGCACGGGAGGCGGGGCTGGATCTCGGGGCGTTGCAACGATATCTGCAAGCCCGCGAGATGGACCGGCTCATCGAGGATATCCGGACTGCCGCCGTCCGTATTTCGGATATCATCCGGCACATGCTGGATTTCAGCCGCAGCAGCGTCGCGCGCAGCACCGCCTGCGACCTGAGGGGGCTGGTGGACCGCGCCGTGAACCTGGCAGCCAGCGATTACGACCTGAAGAAGAATTACGATTTCAGAAAGATCAGCATCGATATCCGCATGGCGGACGACCTGCCCCCGGTGCCCTGCGTGGAGACCGAGATGGAACAGGTGCTGCTGAACCTGCTGCGCAACGCGGCACAGGCTCTGGCGGGCATGGAACCGCCCCGCGACGACCCGCGTATCGTGCTGCGTATCTTTCCGCTGGAGGGCTGGCTGCGCCTGGAGGTGGAGGACAACGGCCCCGGCATGCCGCCGGAGGTGCAGCGCCGCATCTTCGAGCCGTTCTACACCACCAAGCCGCCGGGGGTAGGGACGGGCCTTGGCCTGTCGGTGTCGTACTTCATCATCACCAAGGGGCACGAAGGACGCATGACCGTGGAATCGCATCCCGGCGAGGGCAGCGTGTTCCGCGTCGACCTGCCCGTGGGGAAAACGGTCGCTCCGGATGAAGGAACACAGTCCCCCACCGATGGGGCTCCGGGCGGTGAGAGAGGGGCCGGGGAAAAATCCGTCGGCTAGCATGTTTTCGGGCAAGGCGGGGCGGTCGGGGAACGGAGCCGCAGGATTTTTCCGACTCCGGCGTTCGGCTCCCCGGCCCGCGCATGTTCATGCCATGACGCACAAGGCCCCCGGCGCAAGCCGGGGGCCTTTCCGCGTGGCCGTGCAGGGTGGTCCGCGGACAGGAGGATGCATCAAGGAACCGATGCATCGCGGATGTTCCGTCCGGCATTCCACCGGTCGCGGGGTGCAGCCCGCGTCGCCGGAGCGCCGGACCGCCGGAGCGGGGGAGGCGGCAGCCGGGCCGCCCTCCGGAACAATGGTGCGCGC
>NZ_VSMK01000139.1 GCF_011682075.1 Nitratidesulfovibrio liaohensis | reverse complement strand
GGGCCACCGGCCCCGCGCCCGAAAGGTATGCCGCGCGCCCGGCGCGTACCGCCTCTCCAAAGGCGCGGGCCATGGCCACCGGGTTGCCCGCCGTGGCGATGGCCGTGTTCACCAGGCACGCGGCAGCGCCCATCTCCATGGCCTCGCAGGCCTGCGAGGGCTTGCCGATGCCCGCGTCCACGATGACCGGCAGGTCGATTTCCTCGATGAGCACGCCGATCATCTCCGCCGTGCGCAGTCCCCGGTTGGTGCCGATGGGGGCGCCCAACGGCATGACGGCGGCAGCCCCGGCGTTGACCAGGTCGCGCGCAACGTACAGGTCGGGGTTCATGTACGGCAGCACCACGAAGCCCTCCTTGGCCAGCGTTTCCGTGGCGCGGGCCGTGGCATAGCCGTCCGGCAGCAGGAAGCGGCTGTCGGAAATGACCTCGATCTTGATCCAGTTGCCGCACCCGGCGGCCTGCGCCAGCCGGGCGATGCGGACGGCCTCTTCGGCCGTCCGCGCGCCGGAGGTGTTCGGCAGCAGCCGCATGTGCGGCGGAATGTGGGCCAGCACGTTGGACCTGGGGTTGGCCAGGTCCACGCGCCGCAGCGCCACGGTGATGACCTGGGAGCCCGAGGCCCCGGCCACGTCAGGGATGAGGGAGTCGGTGCCGTACTTGCCGGTGCCGATGAAGAGGCGGCTTGTCAGAGCCGTCCCTCCGATCACCAGCGTGTCTTTGTCGTGTGTGTCGTGCGTCACTAGCCCCCTCCCACGAAGTGCAGTAGTTCGAGTTCGTCTCCCTGATCGAGCCGGGTGGCCCCGTACTCCCCGGACTTCACGATGGCGCGGTTGCGCTCGACCACCACGGCTTCGGGCCGCAGGGCCATCCGCTCCAGCAACTGGAGCAGCGTCGTGCCGGTTTCGCATTCCATCTGCTGTCCGTTCACGCGTATCGTCATTGCCGTAATCTCCGCTGCCGCGACGTTCGAGAAAGCGAAGGGAACCTGCCAATGGCAAGCTCCCCTTTTGGTGCCCGAAGGCGAGGAAGCTTCCCTACGGCAGGATGACCTGCATCAGGTTCTCGGGGTCGGAAGACTGCCCTTCCCTCTCAGCCCCTACGGGCTCCCCCAGCTTCGCGTTATGGCGCGCCCGCCGTGCGACCCGCCCTGCCATCTTGCGGCGGGCGAACAAAAAACGCCCGTCGCAGGGTGGACGGGCGTTTCCGGCATTTCGGGCGCGGTACGCTCAGCTTCCCTACGGCAGTGTGAACTGCTTCAGGTTCAGAGGGTCTGGAGGCGTGCTCCACTCTCAGCCCTACGGGCTCCCCTAGCTGAATGGGTGATCAATACCCCCCGAGCGGGGGTATGTAAAGCGCTAATCGGCGACAGCCGTCATTCCAGATGCACGCCGCCTTCCGGCTCCAGCAGGATGACCTCGCTGTTGTCGTCGTAGGACAGGATTTCGGCGTAGCGGCCCCAGTTGATCATGGTTTCCACCTGGCGGGCCGCCTCGGCACGGGGAAATTCCAGCGAAAGGGCCGTTTCCGCCACTTCGAACTTGATCTGGCGATTGCCGCTGGCCCGCAGCAGGTCCAACAGCCAGACCACCAGCGGCAGGCGGCGCAGGCGCGAGCCGAAGATTTCCTTGCGGGCCAGGATGGAGGCCTCGGCAAAGGTTTCGCCCAGCGGCGTCAACTGGATGTCGCCAGCGCGGATGGTGACGAAGCCCAGCAGTTCCGCCGCCTCGATAACCTTCAGCAGGTAGTCGGACGAGACGTGCAGTTCCTCGGTCAGGCGGTAGATGTCCGCGCCGTGGGCGGGCTGGTCGGCCATGCGTTCCAGAAGGCCGGTGATCTCGTTGATGGTCAGGTCCGGCAGGCGACGGGTGTGGCCGGGCTGGCCGGGGGCGGTGCCCAACTCCTCGTCCTCGGTCAGGGTCTGACCCGCCAGCAGGGCGTACACTCGGTCCACGAAGGCCAGGTACTCCGGCGACTTGCGCTGGCGCGGGTGGGGCAGATCCACGGGCATCACGCGCACGATGTGGCCGGGGTCCTTGTCCATGATCACGATGCGGTCGGCCATGAACACCGCCTCGTCGATGTTGTGCGACACCATCAGGATGGCCCGGGTGGGAATCTTGCCGCTGGTCCACAGTTCCAGCAGTTCGCCGCGCAACGTTTCCGCCGACAGCACGTCCAGCGCGGAAAACGGCTCGTCCAGGCACAGCAGTTCCGGCTCCACGGCCATGGCCCGGGCAAAGCCCACCTTCTGGCGCATGCCGCCGGAAAGTTCGCGCGGGTAGGCGTTGTCAAAGCCTGCCAGCCCCACGCGGTCCAGCAGGTCCAGGGCGCGCCGGGCGCGCACGCGCGGGGGCACGCCGCGCGCCTTCAACACCACTTCCACGTTTTCCTGCACGGTCAGCCACGGAAACAGGGCAAAGGTCTGGAACACGATGGTGGCATGGGGGTTCACCCCCTCCAGCCGCCCGCCCCGGTACAGCACCTCGCCTTCCGTGGGGGCGATGAGGCCGGTGATCATGCGCAGCAGGGTGGACTTGCCGCAGCCGGACGGTCCCAGCAGCGCCACGAATTCGCCCTCGGCGATTTCCAGGTTGACGCCGGACACGGCGGTGAAGCGGCGTGCGCCGCTGCCGTACGCCTTGCCAAGGCTGCGCAGGGTAACGAGAGGTGCGTGCATGCCCTACTCCATGCGAAAACGTTCTTCGGCCAGACGGTACAGGCGCCGCCACACCAATCGATTGAAGCCCACCACGGTCACGATCATGCTCAGCGTGCCCGCGAACAGCAGGGGAAAGTCGCCTTCCGCCGTGGCCCGGGCAATGATGGCTCCGATGCCCGTGGCGCTGAGCGTCCGCCCTCCGAACGACACGTACTCGGAAACGATGCTGGCGTTCCACGCCCCGCCGCTGGCCGTGATGGCCCCGGTGACGATGTACGGGAACAGCGCGGGCAGGATCAGGGTGCGCCACTGCTGCGCGCGCGAAAGGCCTATGAGCGCGGCGGTGTCCTTGAGGTCGCGCGGGATGGACGATGCCCCGGCAATGATGTTGAACAGCAGGTACCACTGGGTGCCCAGCAGCATCAGCAGCACCGCCGCCGCGTTCAGGCCGTGGGTCACGTCCACCAGCACCATCAGGAACACCGGGAACAGCGCCGTGGCCGGGATGGACGCGGCGATCTGGACGACAGGTTGCAGCACCCTGGCGAGGCGGGCATTGGTGCCGATGAGCACGCCCACCGGCAGGGTCCAGGCCAGGGCCACGGTCATGGCCGCCATGACCCGCAAAAAGGTGGCGGCAATGCCGATGACGATGTCGCTCCAGCTTTCCGGAGCCACCTTGAGCAGCAGGCCGCTGCCCTTCCACAGTCCGAAGGCCACGCAGCCGAACAGCAGCACCCCGAGCAGGCGGCCCGCCCACGGATCATGGCGAGCCACGTCCATGCTCTCGCCGGACGGGGGAAAACGGCGGATCAGCCAGGCGTCCACGGCCTCTGCCGCCGGGGCCAGCGCCCGCTCCAGCACCGCGCGCACCGGGGCCATGCGGCGCGTAGCCTGCAACAGATCGAGAAACCACGATTCGGGCTGTTCATCCTCGGCCACCATGGTCAGCTTGAAGCGCTCGCCCCAGGCCAGCAAGGGCCGCCACACCAGTTGGTCCAGCGTGACGATGACCACCATCATGGTGCCAAGCCCCATCAGGATGGCGATGGTGTCTTCACGGGCGGCAGCCTCCTGAAGGTAGGAGCCAAGGCCCGGCAGGCGGAAGTCGCGGCTGCCCACGGTGAACATTTCCGCCGCCATGAGAAAGAACCAGCCGCCCGCCCAACTCATGATGCTGTTCCACAGCAGGCTTACCCCGGCAAAGGGCAGGTCCAGGGTGCGAAAGCGCTGCCACGCACCCATGCGGTAGCCCGCCACGGCCTCGCGCAGGTCGCCGGGCAGGGTGGTCTGGGCCTGGTACCAGGCAAAGGTGATGTTCCAGGCCTGGCTGGTGAAGATGAGCACCACGGATGCCGCCTCCACCGCCACGGCCTGGGGCAGCACGGCGGAAAGGCTCAGCAGCACCACGGGCAGGAAGGACAGGATGGGTACGCTTTGCAGGATGTCCAGCACGGCCAGCAGCACCGGCCCGGCCCGGCGCGAACGCGCGGCCAGCGTGCCGTAGCCCAGCGAAAAGAGCATGGAGAGCAGGTAGGCCATGAACATGCGCCCCACCGAGTACGCGGCGTAGCGCGGCAGCATGCCCGGGGCGAGGGAGATGTCCGGCCCTGCCGCGGCATGGCGATGCGCGAGGGCAAACCAGATGCCCAGGCCAAGTACCCCGGCCACGAACAGCAGCCCGAACACGTCCAGCCAGCGGGTGGGTTCTTCCTGCCGGGTCGCGGAGACGAAAATGCGTTGCTGGGCCATGCGCCCTACCCTTGCTGCGGTGTTTTCGGGGCCACGGCGCACGGCCCCACTGCGCGGGTACGCCCCGCAGGCGGTTTTTGCAAGCGTTGATGCGGGCATGCCGCCGCAGTCCGGTACCATGCCCGCGAAATGCCACGATATGGCGACGGAACGGCGACGGCGGAATGGCGGGATGGCGGGATCCGTCGGCGTCAAACCCCCGGCCCGGCGCCCCTCTTGTTGCCACCGAACGCAAACGGGGCGCGGTGGAACCCGCGCCCCGCGACAAAGCGGAAACGGCAACCGGGGCTGCGCGTCAGCGCACCACCAGCACCGAGCAGGCGGCGTGCGACACCACCTTGGAGGCAACGCTGCCCAGCAGGAACTTTTCAAGCCCCGTGCGGCCACGGCTGCCGGTGACGATCAGGTTCACGCCTTCCTTCTTCGCCAGTTCGATGATGTTGTCGGCGGGCGAGCTGCCGCCTTCAAGCACCGGGCGCAGGGCAACGCCCTTGGACTTGGCGACTTCGGCTGCCTTTTCCAGCGCCTTGGCGGCCATGGCCTTGTAGTGGGCGGAAAGATCGACGGGAACGGCGATCTCGCCCATGTCCAGGGGCTGTTCGGCCACGGCAAGGGCGATCAGTTCCGCGCCGCCCTTCTGGGCAAGCTCCACCGCCTTGGCCAGGGCCTTTTCGGAAAACTGCGACGAATCGACGGCAACGAGAATCTTCATGGCTCCTCCTTTCCGGTATTCCGGCGTTCCGGGCAAAGCGGGCCGCACCCCAGCGGGCGGCGCGCGTGGCAGCGGAGGAAGCGTCCGTGAGGCGTCAGGCGTGAGGGGTGTCGGCGGGCATGGCCTGAGGCCACCGGCCAACATCGTGACTGTGGGAACAAGCGCGGACGCGAGGAAAAGTAAACACTCTCCCTCACTCTTCGTATATGACGTGATGCCGCCAGCGGCAATAAATTTCGCGTCGCGTCCCCTTCTTTCCTCAAAAGATCGGCGCACGCCAGCGCCGACCTGCAACGGACCGACAGCGGCGCCATGCCCCGCCGTGACATGCGATCACGCCGAGGGCACGCCCATCGGCAGTTGGCGCGGCGAAGCGAAGTATCCAGCCCCGGGGGTGGGCGGGCCGCATCCTTCGCCGTTCGCCGCGTCATCATCATATCTGGGCTGCGTCGGCACGGCACAGGGCTGTGCCCCCCCCCACCGGATCAGCGCCGCGTCACGCACCAGATGCCGCACAGCACGCAGGCCACCCCGGCCAGATGCGCCCAGCCCACCGGCTCGCCCAACAGCAGCGCGGAAAAGCCCAGCGCGCTCACCGGCAGCACGGCGGTGAAGGCCCCCGCCGTTCCGGCGTTCACCCGGGCAACGCCCCGGAACCAGAAGATGTACGCAGCCACGGTGATCACCGCGCCGTAGTAGCCCACCAGCAGCCAGCCGGTGACGTCCAGTTCCGCCACGCGGTGCGCCTGTGGCAGGGCCAGCGGCAGAAACTGCACAGCACCGAACAGGGTGCACGCCGTGGACGCGGCCAGCGGCGACACGGGCGTGCGCAGGGTACGCCCCAGCAGCAGGAACAGCGTCTCGCAGCACACCGCGCCCAGCACCAGCAAAAGGCCGACGCCGTCAACACCTGATGCCGGGAGGGAATGCGGGGCATCGCCGCTCGCCGCGCCGGGAACGGGCGCCAGCCGCAGCACCAGCACCCCGGCC
>NZ_VSMK01000138.1 GCF_011682075.1 Nitratidesulfovibrio liaohensis | reverse complement strand
GGGGCCGCCTGCCAGCGGGCCAGGGCGTGGTCGCGCCGCCTTGGGTCCGCGTCGGTGACCGTGGCCGTGAGCCAGGCGTCGAACACGTCGGAGTCCGGCAGGGGCTGGTTGTCGGCCCGACGGAAGGCCCGCATGTTATGGTAGCTCATGCCGCTGCCAACCAGCAGCACGCCCTGGTCGCGCAGGGGGGCCAGGGCGCGGCCCAGCGCAATGTGCGCCGCCGGGTCCAGATCGTGGCGCATGGATATCTGCAACGTGGGAATGGCGGCCCGCGGCCATGGCAGCAGCAACGGCACGAACACCCCGTGGTCGAAGTCGCGTTCCGGATCCTCGCCCAGGGGAATGCCCGCCCCGGCCAGCAGTTGGCGCACGGGCGGGAACAGGTGCGGCGCGGGCGGCGCGGGCCATTGCAACTCGTAGGTATGCGGCGGAAAACCGTAATAGTCGAACAGCAGCCCCGGATCGGGCGTGGTGGCCAGGGTGAAGTCGCGTTCTTCCCAGTGGGCGGAGATGACCAGCAGGGCGGTCGGCGGTTCCGGCAAGGAGCCGGGCAGCGCGCGCAACCATGCTGCCAGGGCGTTCCAGGTGTCGGGCGGGGTCCAGTCCATGAAAAAGCAGGGGCCGCCGCCGTGCGGAATGTAGAAAACGGGCTGTCGGGCCATGGATTCACCTCGTCGCCATCCGACAGGCAGCGCCTGCCCTGAAAATGGCGCCTGAAAAATGCCTCCCCCAAAATGCCAACGGACACGCCACGCCGCACCCAAGGGCGCGGCGCCGTGTCCGTCCAATGCCCCGCGCGTGACGCGCCAGGCAATCCCGAACCGCCGGTGCCGGCTAGATCCTGCGCCCCAGTTCCGCGGTATCCACGCCGTACAGGTGCGAGGCCTGCGGCGCGGATTCCCCGTTATCCTCGTCCACCACCGAATACCCGGTCACATCAAGGGTGAAGTAGCCATCCTCGATCTGGCTGGCAACGCCCGTCACCACCACTTCCAACCCGTCCAGTTCCAGGTCGGTGACGCCCCGCAGCAGAAAGATGCGGTCGTCCATGGTTTCCAGCAGCGGACCGTCGTCGGTCACCACCACCACGCCGGTCACCACCACCTCGGGGGTTTCCGGCCCCATGGTCATGCCCGTGGCGTGGGCCGCCGTACCCGCAAGCATCCAGTTTGCCAGCAGCACCAGCACCAGCGCCGCCACCACCGTCCGCAGCCCACGCCACGCAGGCACCGCCGCGCCGCGCATTCCTTCCTGTATCCGCGCCTTCATGATCCTGCCCTCTTCCTTGCGCACTGTCCTTGCCCCAGCCCTTGCGCACTGTCCTTGCCCCAGCCCTTGCGCATCAGCCTTGCGCTCCGAAAATCCGTGCCCGGCACCCCTGTTCGGCAATCCTAGCCCGCCCCGTCCAGCACCGTGAAATCGCGTACCGTGAAAAGCAGCCGCCCGTCGCGCGCCGCCAGCCAGCCAGAGGCCATCACCTTGCGGCGGCACAGGTTCAGCAGTTCCGGATGCTCCGCCATGTTGCCCACCACCAGCTCGCGCTCGCGGTCATCGGCAATGAGTACCCCGGCAACCTCGAAATCCTTGCCCCAGGCATCCGGCAGCACATACCCGGTGACGGACACCAGCGCATCGGCTTCCCGCCCCTGCGGCCCCTCTGCCGCCTGGGCCGGAACGTTCGCACCGTCCATGGCTGCGGCGGGCCTCCCGGAGCCCTCGGGAAGCCCGCCGCGCGGGTCGGAAGCCAGTTGTCTGGGCGTGGCGGCCACAGAAACCGTGACGTTCGCGCCCTTGTGCGGGTATTGCCGGGAATCCATGCCTGAAGAGGAGCATTTTCCGCGCCATAACGGCAAGTTGGCGCTCTTTCTAGATTTTTTGTATATGCACTGCAAAAAAGAGAACTGTGGATTCTCATATTTACAGGTTGTGCGATCACCGCGCAACAGAACATGCCCTAACCTGTCATTTGTCACTTAAAGAACACACCTCAATATGCTGTATATAAAGATTATACCAAATAATAAGAACTGAAAGTTCTTTAAAAAGATAAAAGGAACTTGAAATTCTCTTTTTACCATCACCCTCCCAAAAAATGCAGCGCGCCGGTGGCGGACGTTCCTCCACCACCGGCGCGCTGCATGCCGAGCATCACCGCCCCTGAAATCTCCAGGTTGGGCCAAACCCGGTGGCTCTAGGGGCGCAGTTTGTAGTCTTCCTTGCGCAGCCCGTGCCGGGTCATCAACTTGTGCAACTGCCGGGTGGTTACCCCGGCCAGCGCGGCGGTGCGCTGCACGCTGCCCCCGCACTGCGCCAACGCCCGCTCCAGATAGGCCCGCTCGAACACGTCCACCGAGCGGCGGCGCGCCTCTGCCAGGGGCAGGGTGGTGTCCACCGTGGCCAACCGTCCGCCCCCGCCGGGGCCGAAGAATTCCGCCGGGAAGCTGTCCGGCGTCAGCACGGTGCCGCTTTCCAGAATGCAGGCCCGCTCGATGAGGTTTTCCAGTTCGCGCACGTTGCCCGGCCAGTCGTACCCCATGAAGGCGTCGATGACCTCCGGATGGATAGACCGGATGTCCTTGACCATCTGGGCGTTGTAACGGCGCACGAACAGTTCGGCCAGCAGCAGCAGGTCTTCCTTGCGTTCGCGCAGGGGCGGCACGTCCACGGGAAACACGTTGAGCCGGTAGTACAGGTCGCGCCGGAAGCGCCCCTGCGCGCACAGCGCTGCCAAGTCCTCGTTGGTTGCCGCAATGACCCGCACGTCGGCGCGCAGCACCGCCTCGCCGCCCACCCGCTGGTAGGCCCGGTCCTGCAGCACGCCCAGCAGCTTGATCTGGGCCGATTGGCTGACGGTGCCGATTTCGTCCAGAAAGATGGTGCCGCCCTCGGCGATTTCGAACTTGCCCGGCTTCTTGCGCACCGCGCCGGTAAAGGCGCCCTTCTCGTGGCCGAACAGTTCGCTTTCGATCAGCGTGTCCGGAATGGCCCCGCAGTGCACGCTGATGAACCGCCGCGTGCGCCGGTTGCTGTGGTTGTGGATGAGCCGGGCGATGAGGCTCTTGCCGGTGCCCGTCTCGCCCGTGAGCAGCACGGTGCTGCGCGTGCCCGCCACCAGCCGCACCTTGTCGAACACCTCACGCATGCGCGGGCTGTTGGTGTGGGCCAGGTCCACCCCGTCGCCCGCCCAGTGGCGGTCGCGCAGGTAGTCCAGCTCCGAACGCACCAGCGCAGATTCGTGCAGCTTCTGGGCGACAAGGCGCACCTCCTCTTCCAGCAGGGGATACGGCAGGTAACCCCCGGCCCCGGCCTGCACCGCGTCCACGGCGTGGCGCACGGCATCGGCGTCGGCCAGCACGATGATTTCGGCGGAGGGCACCCGGCGCTTCACTTCCCACACCGCCTCGTGCAGCACGCGGCGCGAGGGTTCGCGCCCTTCCAGCAGCAGGCCGAGGTCGATCATCACCATGTCCAGCGCGCGGCCGGTTGCCTGGGCCAGCGCCTCGGCCCGGGTGCGGCAGGGAATGACAGTGACGTCGCCGGAAAAGCTGGCGCGCAGCACGTGCAGGGCGTCTTCGTGGGGGGTGACGGCGAGCAGGTATTTCATGCGGTCCTCGTTGCCCTTTCGCCTATGGGAAGCCGGGCCGGAGCGCAAGCCCCGCGACGGTGCGCCGCGTTTTCGGCCTGATGCGTCATTTGCGTTTCTTTACATTTCCATTGGCAATTCATAGGCTGCATCAATGAAAAAATCCGGACACGGCACGGAGGGCGTTGTGGTTTCACCGTGCCTGGCCACAGGACTTCGGAGGTTGGCATGTTCTCTCGCAGCTTCCCCGGACGACGTTTTGCCGTCGCCATGCTTGCCCGCCGGTGCCTGCTGCCGGTCACCCTGCTGCTGGCGCTGCTGGCCGCTGCCATTGCGCCCGGCATGACGCGGTCGGCGCATGCCGCCGACGCGGATTCCATCATCGGGGCCGTGGACGACGCCATGCGCCAGGCCGACCGGGCGCGCGACGCCTATGACCGCGTGCGTTCCTCTGGCGACCGCGACGCCATTTCGCGCTACGAGCGGGACTGGCGCGATGCCGAATACAAGCTGGAAGACGCCCGCATCGAAAACCTGTCGCGCGAATCGGGCATGTCGCCCTCGCGCATTCGAGCCATGCGCGAATCGGGCATGGGCTGGGGACAGGTGGCCAAGGAGGCGGGAGCACACCCCGGTTCGCTGGGAGTGGGACATTCCAAGAACAAGAAGGGCGGCTGGAACCGCGACGACGACCACGATCTGTCCCGCGACTACTATCGCGACCGGCACGACATGAAAGACGGGGACCGCGACGGCAAGGGGCCCAGACATGACGACGGGCAGACCAAGGATGGCAGGCCCGACGACAAGCACGCCAAGGGCGGAAAGCCCGGCAAGGGTGGAAAGGACAAGGGCGGAAAGGGGAGCGACGACTACCCGTATGACGACAAGGCAAAGGGCAAGGGCAAGAAGTAGCCGCCCGCCACGATGCCGCGCGCGTTGCCCGTTGCGGCACCTTTACAAGCACGCGGCCACGCGGCTAGGCTGCGCCATCGTCCCCCGTGCACCCGACGGACCGCCGCCGGGACCTTCCCTTCACCCCGCATTGCAGGAGCGCGCCAATGGCCCAACGCACCGCCATCATCCCCGCCGGAGCCCCCGCCCCGGTCGCCCCCTATTCCCCCGGCCTTGCCTGCGGGGGACTGCTATTCGTATCGGGCCAGCTGCCCGTGGACCCGGCCACCGGCACCTTCGTGGAAGGCGACATGGGCGCGCGCGCCCGCCAGTGCCTGCGCAACGTCCAGGCCGTGGCCCAGGCCGCGGGCGCCGACCTTGACCGGGTGGTCAAGGTTACCGTGTTCCTCACTGACCTGGCCGACTTCGCGGCCATGAACGCCGCCTACGGCGAATTCTTCACCGCGCCCTTCCCGGCCCGCTCCACCATTCAGGTGGCCGCGTTGCCGCTGGGTTCGAACATCGAGATCGAGGCCATCATCGACCTGCCGTAACGGGCCGGAGCGGCCCCTGTCCGCGCGTTCACGATGCACGGCGCGCCCGGTTTGCCCTTCGGGACGGTTCCGGACGCGCCGCCGCGTTTCGCCCCCTTTCCGACCCGACGCCCCGTAGTGCCGCTCCCGATCCCGTCAGACCGGCCCGGTCCGTCCCCGGTCAACATCCATACTGCTGCTCCTGCCCCCTTTCCCCTGCCTGTACCGGAAGCTACGGGCCCTTCCCGCGGCGCGGTCCACTTTTTCCGGACAATCGGGATTTCGCACACCCCACCCCCATTGACCTCCCACGGTGATGGGGATATTCCCTGCTCATGAGAATGATTTTCAACTTCGAAACAACGCGCCAGACGTCCAACTTGCAGAGCCGATGGTGTGCGCCTGCAACCGCTTTCACCTGCGCGGGGGGCGGGCCATGCTGAGTACCCTGCTGCACCAGTTCGCGGAATCCCTCGGCAACGCCATAGACGCCAAGGACGCCCACACCCGTTCGCATTCGGAAGAAGTGGCCCTGGCCGCCTTTCTGCTGGCGCGGGCCATGGGTTTTTCTCCGTCGGACGCAGACCGCGTGCATGTGGCCGGACACCTGCATGACATAGGAAAAATCGGCGTGCCAGACGCCGTACTGCTGAAGGCGGGCACCCTGACCCCGGAAGAATGGGAACACATGCGGGCCCACCCGGTCATCGGCGCGCGCATCGTCAGCCCGGTGGCGGACCTTGCCGACGAAGGCGTGGCAGCCATGATCCTGCACCATCACGAACGATGGGACGGACGGGGCTACCCGCACGGCCTGTGCGGCGAGGCCATACCCCTTGGCGCGCGCATCATCGCGCTGGCCGACAGCCTGTCCGCCATGCTCCAGCACCGCCCCTACCGCCCGGCCATGCACTTCGAACAGGCCGAGGCGGAACTGCTGCGCTGCTCCGGCAGCCAGTTCGACCCCGCCGTGGTGCGGGCCTTCGTCACCGTGCGCGACGAGATGTACCGGGCCTTCCGCGCGCCGCAACCGCCGAGATCCGAACTGGGCGGCACCGTGGGCGGCACCGCCTCCATCGCCGTGGCCGGTTGCTGCCGCCATGGCGCGGGG
>NZ_VSMK01000137.1 GCF_011682075.1 Nitratidesulfovibrio liaohensis | reverse complement strand
ATTTGTGCTGGTGTCCATGGAGGAGGGGGTACACCCGATCCCATTCCGAACTCGGAAGTTAAGCCCTCCATCGCCGATGATACTGCGTACTCTTGCGTGGGAAAGTAGGCCGATGCCAGCACTTATTCTCAAAGGGATGCGCAACCGCATCCCGACACATCACGAAAAGGCCCCGGTGAGCAATCACCGGGGCCTTCGTGCGTTTCAAAGGCATGAGCGCGGACGCGGGCGCGGGCAGGGTGGCTTGAAGTGCAGGGCGCAGGGCGCTGGGGGTAGTGTCCAGAATTTTGCACACTTTCAGGCTTGGTGTGTGATCCGGGGTGGCACGGGGGCGAATCACGTAGGCTTGAACAGCCTTGCAGCGGTGCGTATGCAAGTGTCTACTGATAAAAGGTAGGGATATCACTCATTGCCAGAGCGGGGCGCAACGCTTAGGTTGGCAGCATAGTAACTGCCTGTGCGCACGAACGCTTGGCCGCCTCATGGCGGCCCTTTATTTCATCCTTCGTCGGTTGCCTTGGGGGGAACATGTTCCGCAAGTTTACCATCGCCAAACGCATCTATGCCCTGTTCGCCATCATGACCCTGTTTCTGGCCGGAATGGCCGTGGGGTTGTACTGGGTGGCGGACCATATTGCCGGGGCGGGCATCGCCACTGCCAAGGAATCCATGCTTTCGGCAGAGAAGAACCGCATTCAGGCCCTTACCCATGCCCTAGCCGTATCTGTGGGCGATCTTTCCGCTGGGCTTGGCGAGGAGGAACAGCGGCAGATCATCGCCAAGGGCGTCGAGCGGGTGCGCTTCGAGGCGGACCAGTCCGGCTATTTCTATGTGTACAAGGGAACGGTGAACACCGCGCACCCTGTGCAGAAGCAACTGGTGGGCAAGGACCTTGGCGACACCAAGGACCGTGAGGGCAAGTACTACGTGCGCGAGCTGTCCCGCGTGGCTTCTGCCGGTGGCGGCTTCGTCACCTTCGTGTTCCCGAAGCCGGGCATGGGCGACCAGCCCAAGCTGGGCTACGCAGAAAGCATTCCCGGCACCCCGTTCTGGGTGGGCACGGGCATTTATCTCGACAATATCCAGGCTGCCGAAGCGCAGGTGGCCAATTCCATGGAACAGGTGCGCACACGCGAGGTGCTGTACACTTACGCTGTGGTGCTGGGCCTGTTGCTGTTCGTCGGGCTGCCGGTGGCCTATCTGCTGGCCCGGTCCATCGTGCTGCCGCTGCGCGAGGCTACCCGCACCGCGCAGGACATCGCGGCGGGCGATCTTGACTGCCACATCGCCGTGGAGGGCGAGGACGAGGTGTCCGCCTTGCAGTCGGCCCTGGATGTGATGGTCACCACCCTGCGCGGCAACATCACGCGCATGAGCGCCCAGCAGGACGAGGCCCGCCGCCTGGCCGAAAGCGCCAGCGAGGCCGCCCGCAACGCCGACGAACAGGCCCGCGCCGCCATGGCCTCCAAGGAAGGCATGCTGGAGGCTGCTGTACGCCTGCAGCGCATGACCGAGGATCTTGGCGTGTCCGCGCGCGAACTGGCCCGCCGCTCGGCCACCCTTTCCGATGGTTCGCGCTCGCAGACCACCCGCGTGGCCGAAACCGCCACCGCCATGGAGCAGATGAACGCATCGGTCATGGACGTGGCCCGCAGCGCCGCCGATGCCGCCCGCGAGACGGAAGCTTCGCGCGAGCGGGCCCGGCAGGGTGCCGAGGCCGTCACCGCCACCATGGACGCCATGGGCGAGTTGCGCCAGCTTGCCGAAAGTCTGCACGAGAACATGCGCAGGCTTGGCGGCCAGTCAGAGGCCATCGGCACGGTCATGAGCGTCATCAACGACATTGCCGATCAGACCAACCTGCTGGCCCTCAATGCCGCCATCGAGGCGGCTCGCGCCGGTGATGCCGGGCGCGGCTTTGCCGTGGTGGCGGACGAGGTGCGCAAGCTGGCCGAAAAGACCATGAACGCCACCCGCGAGGTGGGCGAGACCATCAAGGGCATCCAGTCGCTGACCGAGGCCAATGCCCGCAGCATGGACGATTCGCTGCGGGCCATGGAACTGGCGGAGCGCCGCTCCGCCGATTCCGGCGAGGTGCTGCGCGGTATTCTGGACATGGCAGTGCGCGTCACCGGGCAGGTGCAGGCCATTGCCGCCGCGGCAGAACAGCAGTCAGCCGCGTCGGAGCAGATTACCCGCAGCCTCGCGCAGGTGGATGAGATTGCCCGCGACAATGGCCGCCTGGTGACCGAAGAGGACAAGGAAATCCGCGACCTAGGGCGCATGGCCGAAGAACTGCGCGGGCTGGTGTCGGAGTTGCAGCGCAAGGCCGGGTAGCCCGGCAGGCGCACGCATCGGGTTTCTTTCTTTCCCTGTCACACGCAAGACGGCCCCGGCAGCATGAAACTGCCGGGGCCGTCATCGTTTCATTTCAGCAAGGTGCCGCTGTCTGTCGCACCCTGCCGCGTTCTGCGACATTGCGCGCCGTTCAGTGGCTATCAGCTACATGGCGTCGCTGGCGTCCAACTGGTTGATCTGGTCTTCCACGGCCTGTTCCAGTTCGCGGGGCAGGCCCATGATGTCCACGTTCAGGAAGCCGCGCACGATGGTGGAGGTGGCTTCGTCCTCGTCCAGGCCGCGCGCCATGAGGTATTCGATTTCTTCCTGCGCGATCTTGCCGACGGCTGCCTCGTGGGACAGTTCCACGCCGTCCACGGTGCCTTCCAGTTCCGGAATGGCATGGATGACGCCGTTGCCCAGGATCAGGCCCTTGCACTCCAGGTGGCCGCGCGCGGGCACCTGGTAGGCGCCGATGTGCCCCCGGTTGATGATGGTGCCGCCGGTGGTCAGGGTGCGGGCGATGATTTCGCCGCGCGTGTCGGGCGCGTTGAGCAGGATGCGGTTGCCCGTATCCACGTACGAGCCTTCCGGCGCCACGATGACCGAGTTGAACCGCGCCACCGACCCGCGCCCGGCAAGGGTGAGGGTGGGGTACATCTGCAAGTCCTTCACGGGCTTGAGCAGCACGTAGTTGTTCACCAGCACCGCGTCTTCCTCGAGCACCCCGGCGGAACGCGGGCGCACCGCCGTGTCTTCGCCCCAGTTGTGGATCATGGTGAAGGTGAGCTTGCCGCCCTTGTGCACGAAGAATTCGGAGATGCCCAGGTGCGCCGCCTCTCGCGTGCCGTGGGCCGTGGCGCAGCCGGTGATGATGTGCATCTCGGCGCCTTCTTCCACGATGACCACGTTGTGCACGTTCTGGCCCACGCCGTTGCCCTTGATGAACAGGCACGACTGCACGGGCGCTTCGATCCTGGCCCCCTTGCGGGCGCGGATGAAGTAGCCGCCGTGCAGGTGTTCCGCCGCCGCGCGGGTGTATTCGTCGCGGTTGGGGTCCACCATCTTCCAGAAGTACTGGGGCAGGCCGTCATAGGTCTTGAGTGCCTGCTTGATGTCCATCAGTTCCAGGCCTTCCTGGGTGGACTGGCAGTGCACGCCGCTGTGGTTCATGTGCATGAACGAGCCGCTGCGTTCCTTGGCATTCACGTCGATGCCCGCGTACAGCAGCCGCTTGCGGTCGAATTCGTCCAGCGTGGAAAGGTCGGTGATGGCGTCTGCCTGCGCCCCTTCGAAGCTGTAGCGCGTAAGGTCTACGTTCTTGAAAGCCATGGCTACAACGCCTCCTTGATCTGACCGAGCGATGCGTCGCTGTCGAGGCAGCGCAGGCATTCCTGGTAGCCGTACTTGCTGACGTGGTCGAGGATGTCGCGGGGGCGCGCCTCGCAGCACAGGTGTCCGTCGTACATCACCTGGCCGCGGTCGGCGTTGACGTATTCGAGAATGTAGCCGGTGTGGGTGATGATCAGGCCGGAGGTCTTGCAGCGGGCCTTCTGCTGCTTCATCGAGCAGGACGCCGGAGGCATGCCGTCCAGCAACTGGCGGGCTGTCTGGCCGATGAGGGCCATGTTTTCCAGGTCCACGCCCGATTCCGGCTCGTCGAACAGCACCAGGTCGGGCCGCTGGGCCATGAGCTGGAGCATTTCGGACCGCTTGATCTCGCCGCCGGAGAACCCGGCGTTGACGTCGCGCTCCAGAAACCTGTCGAAGTTCACCTTGCGGGCCAGGTCTTCCACGTCCACCTCGCGCTCGCGGGCGCACATCTTCACCAGGTGGCCGGTCTTCAGGCCGTGGATGGTGGGCGGGCGCTGGAACGACATGCCGATGCCGAGGCGGGCGCGCTCGTACATGGGGGCATGGGTGATGTCCTGCCCCTTGAACAGGATCTGCCCCTGGGTGACGGTATAGTTGGCGAAGCCCATGAGGGTCATGAGCAGGGTGGTCTTGCCGGAGCCGTTGGGACCGAACAGGATGAAGGTCTCGCCGGCTTCTATCTTGAGATCGATGCCTTTCAGAACCTCTACGTCGCCGATGCAGACGTGCAGGTCGCGTATTTCGAGCATGATGGACCCCTTGCGATGTTTTGCGCGATGCGCGGCCCGGTGCAGGCACCCGTCCTTGTTGCGCCCTTGCCCCGTTTGCAGTGGCGACGGGAAGGCGTGGCGGGCGAAAACGGCGCGAGCCGCCGCGCGGCAGCCCGAAACTTATGCGGCATACCCCCCGGTAAGTCAATGCGAGGAACCCTGCGGAAAACGTGAGGAAGCACTCGCAACAGTGCGGAAAGGTCGGCGGAAAGGCGGGAGCGGCGACGGTGCCAGGAGGGGGCGAGTGCGTGCAGGGTGGACGTCCGATCGGCGGCGCGGCAACCGTCGCGAGCGGCAAGGCGTCAGGATGTGCGGATCGGGAGGGGGCAGCCGCGCCGCTACGCCTCCGGGTCGTGCGGGGCACGGATGACGCCCCGGCCCCGGCCCTCCGGAAAGCGGCAGTAGTAGCAGCGGCCCTTCTGGCGGAACAGCGGCAGCAGAACGAACCCGGCCACGAAACCGCCAAGGTGCGCCCACCAGGCGATGCCCGCGCCGTTGCTGCCCAGCGTGGTCAGCCCCGACAACAGCTGCGTGACGAACCAGATACCCAGGTAGACCACGGCGGGCAGATCGAAGATCAGCGGAATGAACAGCAGCGGCACCAGCGTGGTGACCCGCGCGTGCGGATACAGCAGGAAGTACGCCCCCAGCACCCCGGCGATGGCCCCGGACGCCCCTACCACCGGTACCGTGGACGAGGCGGAAAAGACCATGTGCGTCAGCAGTGCCGCCAGCCCGCAGGTCAGGTAGAAGATCGTGAAGCGCACCGGCCCCATGACGTCTTCGATGTTGTCGCCGAAGATCCACAGCGTCCACATGTTTACCAGAAAGTGGCCCCAGCCGCCGTGCAGGAACATGTGCCCGACAAAGGCGATGGCGCCCCCCGGCGGATAGCCGGAGGTCAGCGCCCAGTCCGGGTGGGCGAAGCGGGCGGGCACCACCCCCATGAAGTGGAACAGGCGCAGGGTTTCGCCGGGCGTCAGCGTCTGCTGCCACAGAAACACGACAAGGTTGGCTGCAAGAATGCACCACACCGCCCAGGGGGTGTGCACGCGGGGAATGGTGTCGCGCAGGGGGAACATGCGCTAGCGTCTCATGCCTGCCACAGCGAGGCAAGATGGTCGGCAATGCGTGCATCGCGCGCGGCGCGCAGGCGGACCAGTTCGGCCAGCAGGCCGCGCGTTCGGCGGGCCAGGTCTTCCGGCGTGCCGGAATTGTCCACCACAAGATGGCAGGCGCGCATCTTGTCCGCTTCCGGCCATTGCCACGCCTCCATGGCGGCGATCATGTCCGGCGGCCAGCCGCGATGCGTTTCCAGTCTGCGGGCGCGTTCCGCGAAGGGGCAATGCACCCCGACGAGGAGGATGCTCGGCAGGGTGTTCGGCGGCGTGCCCGCCTTCCAGCCCGCCTCCAGGAACAGCGGCACCTCGGCCACGGCCACGGGGACGCCCGAGGCTTCGGCCTGCGCGAAGAATGCATCCATGTCGTGCCGGGCCAGCGGGTGGATCATGTCTTCCACCTCGCGGCGCAGGGCGGCGTCCGCCTGCATGGCCGCGAACAGGGCGCGCTTGTCCACCGGTCCGGCGGGGTCGGGCACGAAGCGGTCGCCATAGCGGCCCCGCAACAGGTGGTGCCCGCCGCTGCCCGGCTCGTACA
>NZ_VSMK01000136.1 GCF_011682075.1 Nitratidesulfovibrio liaohensis | reverse complement strand
GCCCACCTCGCGCTCGCCCGCGCGCCGTGCCCAGCGGGCCAGCCCGCGCGCCTTGCGCACCAGCGGTTCCGGGTCTTCCAGCAGGCCGGTGACGTGCTCGATCTTGCGGGCCGCCTGTCCGGCAAGGTCCGGGTTGCCCGCTTGCGCCGCCACGAGCGCCAGGCGGCGGTAGCCCGGCAGGGTGGGAAAGAAGTAGCAGTGCAGCAGCCGCACGCCCGAGGCTTCCAGATATCTGCCGTGTTCCTCCAGAAACGCGGCCAGCAGCTCGTAGCCGGACTGCCACAGCGGGTCGGCCTGCAAGGCCTGCCAGCATCTGCCGGGTTCGAAGTCGGCATGCTCCGCCAGCAGTTCCGACTCGCGCGCGGGCGGCAGGGTCAGGTAGGTTTCCAGCCACGGGGTCAGGGCCAGTTCGAAGCCGTCGCGCCTGGCCAGCTTGTGCAGGTCCGGCCCGAAGCAGCCGGAACAGCGCCGGTTGAGCCGGGCCGCGTTGGCCGCGTCGTGGTCGCGGCGGCCGGGGGTGCGGCTTTCCAGGTGATACACCCGGCTTTCCGCCACGCAGGCCAGCTTCAGCCCCCGTTCGCGGATGCGCCAGCACAGTTCCAGATCCTCGCTGCCGTTCAGGTACCCTTCGTGAAAGCCCCCGCAGCCCGCGAACAGCGTGCGCTCCATGAGCAGGGCCGCGCCGGTGATGGCCTGCAACGGACGCCGCGCGGCCACCGCCGGGTGCGTTGCCGGAAAGTTGGCGTACAGGTGTTCCGTGGCCAGCGACGGCGTGAAGGCGATGCCGCAGTGCTGCACCCTGTCCGTATCCGGATAGAGCAGCAGCGGTCCCACGGCCCCCAGCCGGGCGTCGTCGTCCAGCGCGCGCAGCAGGGGCGGCAGCCAGCCGGGCGTGACCAGGGTGTCGTTGTTCAGGAACAGCAGCCTGCCCGCACGCGCCTGTGCCGCACCAAGGTTGCTGGCCACGGCGAAGCCCTTGTTTTCCGGCAGGCGGATGGGCCGGAAAAGCTCGCCGAACAGGGAGCGTCCCAGCGGTTCAAGGTCGCTGGCGGTGGCGTCGGTGGAGCCGTTGTCCACCACGATGATCTCCAGCACGCCGCCGGGGGTATGCGCGTGCAGGCTTTCCAGGCAGCCGCGCGTGAGGTCCCAGAGGTTCCAGGCGGGAATGATGACGGAGACGAGTGGGGCTTTGGCGGTCATGGGGTATGGCTCGTGCGCGTGCGGACGCTGTGCAGCAGGTGAGGGGGAAAGGGCGATTACCCGGCGCCCGGCGCGGGCAGTGCCGCCAGCGCGGCGGCCTTGCGCAGCAGGTCCTGCCGGGCCAGCGCGGCGGATGCCTCGCGCGCCTGTCCGGCCTTGTTCGCCGGGTGCAGGTGCTCCAGTTTGATCCGGTTGCCGAAAATGTGCGCGCTGCGTGCCCGGCTGGTGGCCTGACGCAGGCTGGAATGCTGCATGTGGCGCACCCGCACCGTGCCCGCGTACCACACCGGCAGCCCGGCCAGCGTGCAGCGGATGTCCCGCTCAAGGTCGTCGAACTGGCTGGGAGTGAAACGTACGTCGAACGCGCCCACCTGCTGCACGGAGGCCATGGAGACCATGTGGCAGCAGCCGGAAACCGAGAGGCAGGGCCGGGTGTAGGCGGTAAGCAGGGTGTCCGAGCTGCCTGCCGAGTTGCCGTGAATGTGCCAGTGTTCGTCCAGATCGGCGAAGCTGCGGGTGCCCATGTCCGGCGGCAGGGCGAAAAAGTCGGCGCATTGCAGCGCGTGCGGCGGGGTGTGGTCGGTAACCGCGCAGCCGATGGCCCCCCAGCCGGGCCGGGCGTGGGCCACGGCCAGCAGGCCGTCCAGCCAGTCGGGGTCCAGCAGCACGTCGTCGTCCAGGAACACGGCATGGTCGCGCTGCTGCACATCGGGCAGGGACAGCAGCCAATTGCGGGCGGCGGGGGCGCCCACGTTCACCGGCAGGCGCACCACGGTGAATGGCGAACCCCAGTCCGCAGCCATGGCGCGAAACATGTCTTCCGTGCCGTCCTGCGAACCGTTGTCCAGCGCGAAGACCGGCGCCCCACGAAAGCCCGCCGCGCGCAGCGAGCGCAAGGTCTGCGCCGCAAGGTCGCGTTTGTTCCAAGTATACAGCAGGATGGCGGGCGGGGCCATGTCCGCCGGGGGAGCGGGCAGGGGGTGCAGCAGTTCGTGCAGGGCCAGGGTGAGATTGGGATGGTACGGGGCCTCGCGCCACAAAGGCAGTAGCAGGGCGGCGGCGTCGGAAGCGTGTCCCGGCCTGATCAACTGATCTGGCCTGACCGACCGATCCAGCCGGATCAGCAGTTCGGCGCGGCGCAGTGCGTACCACGGGGCAAAGGGGGATGCGCTTGCGTTGGCGGCGTCCTGTTCCGTCAGTTCGTCCAGCCGCCGCAGGGCCTCGGCGGGGTCCAGCCGTCGCACGGCCCATTCGGCGCGCAGCCTGTGGGCCACGGTTTCCGGCAGGGCCAGCGGGACCGACAGGGCGGCGCGCAGCAGGATTTCCAGCGTGGTGTCGTCCGCAACCGGAAGCACCGGGGCAGCTGCTTCGTCCGTGGGCGGGGCAACGGAATTTTCGTGGCGCACGCACCATTCCACACCGCGCGCCAGCCAGAACAGACCGTGCGCCGGGTCGGCCAGCCGGGGCAGCACCACGTCCAGCATGGTCTGCGCCGGGGCGGCCGCCGGACCGCCATGGGCATTCAGGGCAGTATCCAGCGCGCCGAAGTCGGCGGGCACGCGCACCCTGTCATGCAGGCGGGCCACCAGTTCGCGCAGGGCCGGGTCGAACGCCTGCGGGGCGTCTTCCATGATGGCGCGCAACAGGGCGGCAAGGCGGGTGTCCAGCGGGTTGTCGCGCCAGCCCCACAGGGCCATGCCCACCCCGGCTGCCACCAGGCCGGGGTCGCCACCTGCGTTTTCGATGGCGCCGCGCGCCAGCCGGAACTGGTTGTCCGCGCCCATGGCCCCGCATTCCCACAGGGGTACGCGGTCCATGAGGGTTGCCAGTAGCGCCGTGACCTGGGCCGGATGGGGTGCGGGGATGCCGTGCGGTTGCGCCATGCGTGTTGCGGGGATGCGGGTTGGCGGGATACAACGCGCCGAAACGTGTGCCCGTCGCGGCGCGCGGATCGACCGATGCGGCACTGTGGGCGGTAACGCCCGGAATGTCAATTGAACCCGCCGGAGCCCCCGTGACCTCTCCCGCCCTTGCCCGTCCCCGTTGGCGTTCCCTGCCCGGCGACCTCGCCGCCGCCCTGCTCAAGGGCGGGGTGGGGCAGTTGCACCTTGTCGGCATTGCCGAGATGGCCCTTGCGGCCATGAACACGCCGGAAGGTGCCGCGTACGGCCCTGCCGACCTGTTCGCGCTGGGGGCCGACGCCCTGTGCGCCGCGTGGGAGGCAGACCCGCTGGATGGCCGCACGGCGGGCCAACTGGTTGCGCTGCACAAGGCCCGGCCTTTCCTGCCCACGCCAGTGTTCCGGGTGGCGGAACTGCTGTCCGCCCTGGACGTGCCCCCGCCGGATGCCGAAGTGCGGCAGTTGGTCCAGTTGCTCCAGCAGCGCGATGCCGATGCCTCGTGCCGTCTGCTGGATCGCCAGCGTCGCGCCCAGCCGGGCAACACTTTCTGGCTGCGGCAGGCCATGGTGGTGGGCATGACGGAGGCCCGCCACCAGTGGCTGGACGCGTGGCTGTCCGGGTTGTCCACAGGCCCCGGTAATATTCCCTCTCCCATTGTCGCTGCCCTGCGCGGCGACGTGGCCTTCGCACACGGCGACATGGCCGGGGCAGCCGCCCTGTACGCCGTTGCGTGCAAGGCCCTGCCGCTGACTGCATGGAAGGTCCGGCATGCCGAGTGCCTGTACCGCGCGGGCGACCGTGACGGTGCCCTGGCACTGTGGCGCGCGGCGGCGGAGGCCCGCCCCTGGCAGATCAATCTTCTGCTGCGTCTCGACGACGTGACGCAGGGCCGCGACCTGCCGGGCGACCTGCCCGCCGGGCGCGGCGCGGTGCTGTTCTACACTTGGAACAAGGCCGAGTGCATCGACGAAGCCCTGGCCTCCGTTGCCGCGTCCGACCTTGGCGACGCCCGCGTGGTGGTGCTGGATAACGGCTGCACCGACGCCACCCCCGCCGTTCTGGCCCGTTGGGCAGAATGCGCTCCCGGTCGCCTGGGTGAGCGGCTGCATACCGTCACCCTGCCGCTGAACATCGGCGCGCCCCCCGCCCGCAACTGGCTGCTGACCCTGCCGGAAGTCCGCGCCTGCGACTGGGTGGCCTTTCTGGACGACGACGCCACCGTGCCGCCTGACTGGCTGCGCCTGTTCGGCGCGGCCATGGCCGCCCACCCCGCCGCCAACGTCTACGGCTGCCGCGTGGTGGACCATTCGGTGCCCATGCTGCTCCAGTCCGTGGACCTGCATCTGGACCCCGGCGGCGACATGGCCGCCGCGCCGGAAAATGCCCCCGGCTACCGCCGCCGGTTCTCCGTCTCCGACCTGCATTTGCAGGAACTGGACTTCGGCCAGTTTTCCTACCAGCGCCCGTGCGTGTCCGTGACCGGTTGCTGCCATCTGTTCCGCCGCGCCGTGTTCGACGCCGTGGGCCCCTTCGACCTGCGCTACGCCCCCAGCCAGTACGACGACCTGGAGCATGACCTGCGCCGCAGCCTGCGCAACGACCTGCCCGTCTATCAGGGCCACCTGGCCGTGCGCCACATGAAGCGCACTGGCCGCGCCGCCTGGACCGACCCCGCCCAGTTTTCCAATGCCTGGGCCAACATGTACAAGCTACAGTACCGCTACACCCGGCCCGACTTCGATACCCTGCGCCAGCACGACCACGCCGCCCTGCTGGCCGATGTGGAAGCAAGAGGGATTTAGAGAGAAAGATTGAGAAGAAAATCGGGGCGGGGAGGGGAACCTTTTGCGGCAGCCGTAGGCGAGTCTGCGAGCCGTACGGATGGCGTCCGCAGAGCGTGAAAAGTTTCCTTCCCCTCCCCGAACCCCACCCCTTCCTTCTAAAACTTTTCAAATGGGTGGCGAAAGTAACCCGACATGGAATGGCTGAAGCGAATTCATATCGAGTTAAGGGGGGTTATCCCTTTATAGCCCATGCTCCAGAATAAAAAGTTTGCGGGGGATGGGGTTCGGGGAAGGGGGAGCTTTTTAAAGCTCCCCCTTCCCCGATTCTCTTCAGATTTTATCCAGTGGGGGCACACCTTCCATCCATGCGGCGAAGCTGGCGCGGGCGCGTTCGGCGTACAGGGCCTTGCGGTCGCGTTTCTTGGCCCGCTGGGTCAGTTCGGGCATCAGGCCGAAGTTGACGTTGGAGGGTTGAAAGTTCTTGGCGGGGGTGCGCAGGTGCTGGAGCAGCGCACCGAGGGCGGTGTCCACAGGTGGCTGGGGCAGGTCGCGGCCCAGGGCGCGGGCGGCCAGCACCATGCCCAGCCACAGGCCGCAGGCGGCGGATTCCACGTAGCCTTCCACGCCGGTGATCTGCCCGGCCAGATGCACGTGGCGGTGGGGGCGCAGGGCAAGGTCGTCTGCCAGCACGAGGGGCGCGTTGACGTAGGTGTTGCGGTGCATGGAGCCGTGGCGCACGAATTCGGCGTTGGCCAGCCCGGGGATCATGCGGAACACGCGTTCCTGCTCGCCGTACTTGAGCTTGGTCTGGCAGCCCACAAGATTGTAGGCGGTGCGATTCAGGTTTTCGGCGCGCAGTTGCACGATGGCGTAGGGGCGCTGGCCGGTGCGCGGGTCGGTGAAGCCCACGGGCTTGAACGGCCCGAAGACCAGGGTGCGTTCGCCGCGTTCGGCCAGTGCCTCGATGGGCATGCAGCCCTCGAAGTGGACTTCCTTCTCGAACTCGTGGGTGGGGGCCTTTTCGGCGGCCAGCAGGGCGGCGTGAAAGGCCTCGTACTCCTCGCGGTTCATGGGGCAGTTCAGGTAGTCGCCCTCGCCCTCGTCGTAGCGCGAGCCCTGAAAGGCGATGGAGGTGTCGATGGATTCGGCGGCGATGATGGGCGCGATGGCGTCGTAAAAATACAGGTGGCGCGAGCCGACCACCTCGGCCAGCGATGCGGCCAGCGGTTCGCTGGCCAGCGGCCCGGCGGCCACCACGGCCACGTCGGCGGCG
>NZ_VSMK01000135.1 GCF_011682075.1 Nitratidesulfovibrio liaohensis | reverse complement strand
GGCCCGCGCCCGGTGCTTACCCCGCGCGCGGGGCGGCCGGTGCGCGACATCGTGGCCATCGGCGTTTCCACCGGCGGGCCGCCCGCCGTGCAGAAGGTGCTGTCGCAACTTCCGGCGGACTTTCCCGCCAGCATCCTTATAGCCCAGCACATGCCTGCCGCGTTCACCGGCCCCTTCGCCAAGCGGCTGGACGGCGTGTGCCGCATCACGGTGAAAGAGGCGGAAAACGGAGAGCGCCTGCGCCCCGGCACCGCATACATCGCGCCCGGCGGCAAGCATTTGCGTGTGGACCAGAAGATCAGCATGGTAGAGGTGGTGGTTACCCCCGAGCCGACAGAGGCGCTGTACAAGCCTTCGGCCAACGTGCTTATCGAATCGGTGGCGCAGGCCATGGGCCGCCGCACCCTGGGGGTCATCCTTACCGGCATGGGCAGCGACGGGCTGGAAGGCGTGCGCGTGCTGAAGCAGAAGGGCGGCAGGGCGTTGGCGCAAAGCGACGCCACCTGCGTGGTCTACGGCATGCCCAAGGCCATAGTGGATGCCGGCCTGGCCGATGAAATCATAGACATAGACGACATGGCCTCTGCCATAATGGCGGGACTGTACAAGTAGCCCAGGCGGGCCACCGCGCGCAACCGGACACGCCGGATGCCCTCGGGCGCAGGAACGGCGCGGAAAGGCCGCAGGGCGGCACCGGGTCAGGCAATAGGGCTAGTCATTCCACGGAAGGACGGGAGTATGTCCGAACAGCAGATCATCGAGCAACTCCAGGGCGACGACGTCGAGGCAATCCGCGAGGCGGCCTATGCCGCCGGGAACCTTCGGCTGGAAAGCGCCGTACCGCATCTGGTGGCGCGCATCCAAAGCCACAACATCGGGGTGCAGGAAGCAGCCGACCGCGCCCTGCGCAAGATCGGCGGGGTTGCTGCCGTGCGCGGGGTGCTGCCCCTGTTGCGGTCGGACGACGCGCCGATCCGCAACATCGCCATGGACGTGCTGCGCGAGATCGGGGCCGACGACTTCGACTCGCTGAGGCAGCTACTGCATGACGACGACCCCGACATGCGCATTTTCGCATCCGACATCCTTGGCACCTCGGAAAGCATCCTGGCGGTGCCCTCGCTGTGCGAGGCGCTGCTGCGCGACCCGGAGGTCAACGTACGCTATCAGGCCGCCGTCAGCCTTGGCACCCTGGCCTTCGCCGAGGCGGCGGACTGCCTGAACAAGGCCATGATGGACGAGGAATGGGTGCAGTTTTCGGTCATAGAGGCGCTGACCAAGATCCGGGCCGAATCGTCGGTCAATGCGCTGGTCAAGGCGCTGGACTCGGCGTCCGACCTGGTGGCCTCCATGATCGTGGACGCCCTGGGCGAGATGGGCAACATCAAGGCCGTGCCGCTGCTGCTCAAGCGCCTGGACAAGTCGCCCGGGCCGCTGCGCAACAAGATCGCCAAGGCCATCGTCAACGTGCTGGGCGGCAAGTCGCTGTCCCTGCTGGGCGAAAAGGACAGGCTGCGCCTGCGCGACTACCTGCTGGCCGCCATGGACGACGAGGACGAGGACGTGCAGAACGCCGCCATGCGCGGCCTTGCCAGCATCGGCGGGGCAGAGGCGACGGAGGCGGTACTGAAGGTTGCCGTGGGGCTGGACCCCGACCGCGACCACGAGCGCCTGGTGGCCTGCGTGCACAGCCTGGCCGACATCGGCTTCAACAGCGCGGTGGACCGCCACGTGCGCGGCGACGACGAGCACACCCTGCTCATCCTCATCGAAGCCATCCGGGGCATGCCCAGCCGCCACGGCATCGACGTGCTGCGCGGGGTGTTCTGGGACAAGCCGCGCGACGCCCAGCGGGCCATGTCCACGGTGTTGGCCGAACGGTGCGACCCCAGCGACCGCGACTTCTTCATCGACGTGCTGGACCGCCACAACGATGCCCACGTGCTGAAGGCGGCGCTGCACTACCTGGGGCGGCGGGCCAAGGCGGTGGAGGCGGGCGAGCGCATGCTGGCCCTGCTGGAACACCCCTATGACGACGTGAAGGAAGCCGCGCTGGACGCGTGCATCGCCCTGAACAACCCTGCCATGAACGCCCGCTTCCGCGAATCGTTCCGCAGCCCCGACCCGCTGCACCGCATGATGGCCGTGTACGCCATGGGGCGCTTTGACGTGGATGAGAACCTGGCCGAACTCACCGAGGCGCTGGAGGATGAAGTCCCCGACGTGCGCAAGGTGGCGCTGGAAGCGGTGGCCAACGTGTGCCCCTTCACCAGTGCCCGGCTGGATCTGGTGGTGCCCCGGCTGCACGATGAAAACCGCGAGGTGCGCCTGGCCCTCATAGAACTGCTGGGCAACTGCGGCGAAGGCAACGTCTTTCCCTACCTGCTCCAGGCCCTGGACGACCCGGACGACTGGGTGCGGGTGCGGGCCATCGAGGCGCTGGGTTCGTTGAAGGATGCCGACGCCGTGCCGCAACTGGTGGCCCTGACCGAGAGTGCCGGGCACCTGGTGCTGCTGAAGGTGGTGGAGGCGCTGGGCGCCATTGGGGGCAACGTCGCGTTCCGGGCGTTGTTGCACCTGATGGAATCGGAGGACCCCGAAGTCCAGCAGGCCGCCGAGACGGCGGCCGCCCGCATCCACGACGAACAAGGAGTGGATGACTGATGTCCTCGCTGTTCTCCAACTCCATCACGCTGCGCAAGGAACAGAAGATCTCCGATGAGGAGTTCGTGCAGCTGCGCGACTTCATCTACCAGCAATGCGGCATCTACATTGCAGAAAACCGCAAGTATCTGGTGGAAAACCGCCTGTCGAACCGCCTCAAGGAACTGAACCTCAAGAACTTTGGCGAGTACTACTACTTTCTGCGTTACGACGCCAACAAGCGCACCGAGCTCAACAGGCTGTTCGAGGTGGTGACCACCAACGAAACCAGCTTCTACAGAAACCCGCCGCAGTTGCAGATTTTTCAGGAGCACGTGCTGAAGACCACCCTGAACGATCTGCGTGCCAAGGGGCAGAAGCGGTTGCGCATCTGGTCGGCGGGGTGCTCCACGGGTGAAGAGCCGTACACCATGGCCATCATCCTGCACGAGGTGCTGAAGACCGAGCTTCCCAGCTGGGACATCAAGATCACCGCCAACGACCTGTCGGAGGCGGTACTTGCCTCGGCCCGGCGGGGCGTCTATTCCGACTACGCCCTGCGCACCACCCCCAAGGAAATCATCGACCGCTACTTCATCAAGGAAGGCACCCAGTTCAAGGTGGACCCCAAGCTGAAGCAGCTGGTGAACTTCGGGCAGATCAACCTCAGCGACCGCATGGGGCTGAAGCGGGTTGAACGCTCGCACATCGTGTTCTGCCGCAACGTCATCATCTACTTCGACGACGAGATGAAGAAGCAGGTCATCGGCTCGTTCTACGACAACCTGTTGCAGGGCGGTTTTCTGCTCATCGGGCATTCGGAATCGCTGCACAACATCACCCGCGCCTTCAAGCCGGAACACCACACCGGCGCCATCATCTACCGCAAGCTGGAGTGACGGCGGCGGCATGGGAGACGGCAACGTGACGGAACGGAACCAATACGTGCCCGAAGCCGTGGGCACGGCCGGAACGCCCCCGGTGTGCATGGACGACATGGGCGCAAGGGATGGTCGATGGGCGCGCGGGTAGTGGCCATCGCCAACCAGAAGGGGGGCGTGGGCAAGACCACGTCCACCCTGACGCTTGGCGCGGCACTTGCGCGCCGGGGCAAGCGCGTGCTGATCATGGACCTGGATCCGCACGCCAACGCCTCGGTGCACCTCCGGTTCTACCCGGAGGACCTGGACGTGACCATGTACGACCTGTTCATGGTCGACGAGTCGGCCTGGCCCGGCCTGTGGAAGCGCCTGGTGCGCCGCAACGAAGGCCAGTCCTGGGATGTGGCCCCGGCAAGCATCCAGCTTGCCGAACTGGATGTGGACCTGAAGGGACGCAAGGGCAAGGGAGCGATACTGCAACAGGCCATCATGCACGTGCGTGACGACTACGACTTCATCATCATCGACTGCCCGCCGCATGTGGGCATCCTGCTGGTGAACGCGCTGGTGGCCTGCGATTTGCTAGTCATTCCCATCCAGACGGATTTTCTGGCGCTGCACGGTCTGAAGCTGTTGTTCGACACCATCCGGGTGCTCAACAAGGTGCTGCCGCAGCCCATACGGTATCGGGCCCTGGCCACCATGTTCGACAGGCGGGCAAGGGCGTGCAACAGGGTGCTCGAACTGCTGGCGCAGAAGATGGGGCCAAAGATGTTCAACACGGTGGTCGGCATGGATACCCGCTTTCGCGAGGCCAGTGCGCAGGGCAGGGTGATCTACGATCTCGACCCCGACAGCCGGGGGGCGCGTGCCTATGACGCGCTGGCCGAAGAGATGCTGCAATCATGACCCAACGTTCACCCGAGGAATACTTCCGCCAGCACGATTTCGGCTCGGAGACGGCCACGGGCGGCGGGGGCGAATTCACCGCCGCCGAACGGGCCTTCATGCAGAAGTATCTGGGTGTGGAGGAAGGCGACATCCTGCGCCGCATCGGCATCGATCCCGCCCGTTCGGGCGCGGCGGGTGCCGCCGCGGGGGGCATCGGGGTTGAAGACGATTCGGAATCGCTGGATGCCCGCCTGCGCAACGAGCCGGTCTTGCAGATGGTAGGCTTTTTCCTGGGTGCCCAGGAATTCGCCGTGCCTACCGAGGCCGTGCAGGAAGTGATCAAGTACGCGGCGCCAACGCGCCTGCCCGCCGCCCCGTCGTTCGTGGCGGGCATCGTCAACCTGCGCGGGCGCGTCACGCCGCTGGTGCGGCTGCGCGAACTGCTGGGCGTGCCCAATGGGGATAACGACGGCGGCGATGCCGCCGGTAGTGAAGACAAGTTCATCATCGTCTGCCGCAGGCGGGGCCTGCAGATGGGCATGATGATCGAGCGCGTGCACACCATGTACCGGGTGCCGCAACAGGATATCGACTGGGCCATCGAATCGCATCTCGGTATCAGCGTCGACTTCGTCTCCGGCCTGCTCAAGGCGGACGAACGCCTGATAAGCATCGTTTCGGTGGACAAGATACTCGACTGTGTTCTGAAACGCTGAGGAGGCACTCATGAGCAAGCATATATTGATCGTGGACGACTCCAAGACCGTTCGCAACCTGGTTGCCTTCATAATGAAAAAGGAAGGCTTCAAGGTTACCACGGCGGAGGACGGTCTAGACGGTCTGGAGAAACTGTACTCCTCCGAAAAGGTCGATCTGATCATTTCCGACGTGAACATGCCGCGCATGGACGGGTTCACCTTCATCAAGACGGTGCGCGAGCAGGACGCCTATCGCGACCTGCCCATCGTGGTGCTGTCCACCGAGGGGCAGGAAAAGGACATCCAGATGGGCATGAGCCTTGGCGCCAACCTGTACATGGTCAAGCCCGCCCAGCCGGAAAAGATGGTCAAGAACATAAAGATGCTGCTCGGTTGACCGATACGATGCATTGTAGTGGTTCTGAATGCGCGGCATTGCGCCGTGCCATGGCTTTCTGGGGGCCCGGAGAAAACGACGGTTACGGCCAGGGCGCCGCGCCGGTCGGCATCCCGGCTAGCGAGCACGGCCACGCCCCGGCCTACCTGAGGTGAGGGTATGAGTCAGGATTTCATGGATCCGGAAATATTCGCCGATTTCATCGTCGAAGCCAAAGAGCACCTCGAGACCATCGAGCCCAACCTGCTCGAACTCGAGAAGGCGCCGGACAATCTCGCGCTGCTGAACGAGATATTTCGCCCCATGCATTCGCTGAAGGGCGCGTCCGGCTTTTTGGGGCTGAACCGGATCAACGGCCTTGCGCATCGTGCCGAAAACATCATGGACGAGTTGCGCAAGGGGGACATGACCGTCACCTCCGAGATCATGGACGTCATCCTCTCCGCAACGGACGCGCTGCGCCAGATGGTGGACAACCTTGATACCACCGGCGGCGAGGGCGATGTGGAAACGGAATCCATCATTGCCACCATCGACGCCATCATGGCTGGCGGCACACCGCCAGCGGCCCCGCGCCACGCGCCCGCACCCGCCCCGGAACCTGCCCCGGTGCCTGAACCCGTCGTGGAGGCGGCTCCGGAACCCGAGCCCGCGCCTGTGCCCGCCG
>NZ_VSMK01000134.1 GCF_011682075.1 Nitratidesulfovibrio liaohensis | reverse complement strand
GTCCGACCAGTCCTGCCCGCCGTTGCCGGACCCGGTGGCCACGATGCGCCCGCTGACCGGGTCGTACATGGTCCCCCCCGTCTGCGCGGACATGGGCGCGCCAACGGATGCGCCGGGCATGCCTTGCGGTGTCGGGGTGCCGTACGGGACGGCATAGGTCGCACCGTCGCCGGGGTAGGGCGCGACGGGCTGGCCGTGCCCCTGGGGCATGGCGCCCTGCGGGTGGGTGGGCTGCCCGGTATGCGCGGTGGCGGGACTGGGCGGCAGCAGTGCTCCGTGCGACAGGGTGGGGTCCAGTTCCGCGCCAAAGCGCAGGTCTTCGGCGTACAGGGTGTCCCCTTCGGCAAAGGCCACGGCGCGGGTGATGCAGTTCTTCACCTCGCGCACGTTGCCCGGCCAGGCGTAGGCCAGCAGCTTTTCCAGCGCCCCGCGCGAAAGGCCCATGGCAGGGCGCTTCAGGGTTTGCGCGGCCTGCTTCAGGAAATAGTCGGCCAGGGCGGGGATGTCCTCGCGCCGGTCGCGCAGGGGGGGCGTGTTGATGGTGATTACCGCCAGCCGGTAGTACAGGTCTTCGCGGAAGGTGCCCTGGCGGGCGCATTCCTTCAGGTCCACGTTGGTGGCGGCTATGATGCGCGCGTCGAAGGGCAATTCGTCGTCACTGCCCAGGGGCCGGATGCGCCGCACCGACAGGGCGCGCAGCAGGGCCTGCTGCACCTTGGGCGAGGCGTTGCCGATTTCGTCGAGGTGCAGCGTGCCACCGTCGGCGGCCACGAAGGCGCCCTTGCGCTCTCCTCGCGCCTCGGAAAAGGCCCCCTTCACGTGCCCGAACAGGGCGTCCAGCAACAGGTTTTCGTCCAGCGCGCCGCAATTGATGGAGATGAACGGCCCTTCCGCGCGGTCGCTGGTCATGTGGATGGCCTCGGCGGCCAGTTCCTTGCCTGTGCCCGTCTCGCCGATGATCAGCACGTCGGCCTCCACTCCGGCGGCCTTGCGGATCATGCCGCGCAGGTTGCGAACCGATTCGCTGGTGCCCACGATGCCGGGCATGGTGTCCTGCGGCGAAAGCTGGCTTTGCGGCTGCTGTTGCGCGATTTCCGTGTCCAGACATACCCGCTGACGCCGCCGGGTGGACTGGATGTGTTCTTCGCGCAGGCGCAGTTCTTCGTTGCGCGCCTGCAAGGCGGCCAGCATTTCGTTGGTGGTGTGGCACAGGGCTTCCGCCTCGGGGTGCACCCGGCCCAGATCTATGGGGGCAAGGTCGCCCGATTCCAGTTTGACGCTGGTTTCCTCGGCAATGCGGTGCAACGGACCGGCAATGCCGCGTCCCAGCATGCCCAGGATGAACGCGGCAACGGCGCTGGCACACAGCCCGAACACGAACAGCGCCCCGTACAGTTTGTAGGACGCGGCCATGGCCAGGAAACTGGTGTCGGTATAGGCGATGCCGCCCACCACCACGGTGCTGGCGCCGGGGCCTTCGCTGAAGGTGACCGGTGCGTAGCTTATGTAGAAGGCGCGGTTCATGGGCGAGGGGTCTTCCAGCATGGTGCCCAGGCGGCTCTGCCCGGAATTGCCGGACTGCACCTCCGTCACCATGCCCCAGTACCGTTCCTGCTCCGGGTTGGGGCGAAAGGCCGCCTCGAAGCCGGGGCGTCCGAAATCGCCGCGCATGCCCGAGCGCACCGTGTCGGTGGACAGGTCCAGGTTGGGATGTTCCGGCGATTCCGACTGGAACAGGATCCAGCCGTGCGCGTCGAAGAAGAAGCTGCGGTGCTTCTCCGTCTCTTCCGGAAAAATGTACAGCGGGGAGCGGCGCGATGCGTACACCGACAGCACGTTGCGCAGGGCCAGCATGTCCACCGACAGGGTGAGCAGGCCGGTCTGGTTGCCCGCGGCGTCCAGCACGGGCGTGGTCAGCCGCAGTACGTGCATGGACAGCCCCTGCACGGTGCCCGCCGTGGGCACGGAGGGGTAGACCACCTCGGTGGGGGCGGAAATGCGCACGAAGCCGGGCTTGGGCTCCTGCGTGTTCTGGCGGGTCAGCGGGCCGAAACGGGTGGCCAGGGCCTGCTCCAGCGGCACCATCCACACGTCGCGGCCGGTGTTCAGCAACAACAGGCGGTTGTCCGGCGTGGAGCCCTGATAGGCGATTTCGCGGTACAGGGTGCCCATGGTCTCGGCGCGGGTGCGCAGGTGGTGGGCCAGAGAGGCGGAGGAAATGTCGGTGCGGGCAAGGTAGAGCAGTTCGCGCCGGGCCTGCTGAAGCACCTGCTCCATCTCGTGGGCCTGTGACAGGGTGGCCAGCAGCGAGCTGCGCCCCAGCGCGTCGTGCAGGAAGTTCTGGGAAATGCGGTGGGAGATCATTCCGCTGATGACCAGCAGCAGCATGAACGCGGGCAACGCCGCGAAGAGCAGCCGTTTGGCGATGCTCCATTCCGAGAAATTGCCTTCCAGTCGGAACAGCGTGCCGAACAGCGGCGGCCTGTAGTAGCGCATGCCTTCTCCGTGCCAGGGGTGTGGGGCGGAGGTCGCCCATATGAGGACCGGGCGCCGGAACGCCCGCTTCCGACAAGGTTCGTTATCTCATGTTTCCGGGGCGGGCATGTTCCTGGCGGCGTGCGGTCCGTTTACAACCGCTGCGCCGTGTATGCCCACTGCATTCGCATGATGCGTACACCCTTGTGTATGGCGCTTCCCGCGCCTTTCGCAACATGCGTCACGAAAGGGGGTGATTGGCGGGAGCGGGGTGCCCTTTTTTTGTGCGACGGTTGAGAAATTATGTACAAGGCTTTGCGCAATCGTGCAAGCGCAACTTGCGCGAAGTGAAATTATTTCTTAAAAATCGGAGTATTAAATTGTCTGGCACGCGGATTGCTATCTCATGATCGCGCGGCATCAACCGCGCAATGCATGGGACCAAAACCGCACTCCAAGGGGGGGTGCGGGTGGACGCAAAGGCGGGCTCCGACGCCGGACGGGATCGCAAGACGCGAGGACGGGCCGGAGGCGGTAGCCGAAAAGGGCGGCAGGGCTGCCCGCAACCTGGAGGATGCACATGAGAAAGATCAAGACGCTGTTCATGTCGCTGCTGACGTTCGTGCTGGCCATTCCCGGCCTGGCGCTGGCCGCTGGCGGCGGTGGCGCACCCGTGGTCATCGTGGCCGACACCCGCAAGCTGGACGGCGTGATGGCCTGGTGGGCCAACCTGTACAACGAGAGTCATGTCCAGTTCACCACGCTTACCATCATCCTGATCCCGCTGGTGGGCGTGCTCTTCGGCGTGCTTGCCGACATCGTGATGAACTGGATCGGCATCGACCTGAAGTCCCGCGAACTGGCCGAGCACTAGGCCGCGCCCGCACCAAAGGAGAACAACGATGGAATGGCTCTATATCCTCATGCCCATCGCGGGCGTTAAGATCTTCTGGCCCGGCCTGATCATTCTCGGCGTGGGCGTCGGCATCATCGGCGGCTTCTTCGGCATGGGCGGCGCCTGGATGGTTACCCCCGGCCTGAACATCCTCGGCTTCCCCATGGCCTTCGCCATCGGGACGGACATCGCCCACATGGCGGGCAAGTCGCTCATCTCCACCATGCGCCACGGCAAGTTCGGCAACGTGGACTACAAGCTGGGGATGATCATGCTGGTGGGTACCGTCGTGGGCTTCGAAGTGGGCGCACAGATGGTCATGTGGCTGGAACGGATAGGCAACGTCGAAAAGGTGGTGCGCTGGATCTACATCGCGCTGCTGGCCGCCATTGCCTGGATGGTCTTCCACGACGTGGCCAAGCGCCGCGAAAAGGAACGTGAAGCCGCAGCAAAGGGTGAAAAGCTTGCCGCCGGCGCAACCGGCGTCGAATGGCACAAGGCCCTGCACAAGATCAAGATTCCCCCCATGGTGCACCTGAAGGAAGCGGGCGTGTACTGCTCCGCGTGGCTGCCCATCGTCGTCAGCTTCGCCACCGGCTGGCTGGCGGGCATCCTGGGCATCGGCGGCGGCCTCATCCGCATGCCCGCCCTCATCTACCTCATCGGCTGCCCGACCCACGTGGCCGTCGGCACCGACCTGTTCGAAGTCATGATCTCCGGCCTGTACGGCGCCGCCACCTACACCTACAAGGGCCGCACCGAACTCGTGGCCGCCATGATCATGCTGGTGGGCGCTTCCGTGGGCGCGCAGGTTGGCGCCGTGGCCACCAAGTACATCAAGGGTTACGGCATCCGCATCGCCTTCGGCCTCGCCGTTGTCGGCTGCGCCCTCTCGATCCTGATGAAGCTCGTCCAGCCCTGGCTGCCCCAGTTCAAGAGCGTGCTCGACACTGGCGCCACCGTGCTGGTGCTGGGCCTGGTGTCCTGTATGTCGCTGTACATCTTCGTCCGCATGATTCAGGGCGTGAAGATGGAACTGGCCCGCAAGAAGGCTGCCTAGCCGCGCCGCGCACGAGAGAAGGAGAAAACATATGAGACGCTTTCTGCTGATGCTGCTCGTCGTGGCGCTGCCCCTCGGCCTGGTGGGCTGCGGTGAATACGGCAAGGTGGACCAGGGCCGGGTGATCGCATACGACAAGAACGCGAAAACCGTCACCCTGATCCAGGACAAGGCCATGGAGCCGCTGAACCCGGACTACTCCATCCTGCCCCCGCACACCTACAAGCTGCCCGTGGATCCCGCCGAAATGGGGCCGGAGCCCAAGGCCGGTCAGCGCATGAAGCTGGATACCAAGGCCAACATCATCCGTATCTTCAACACCAAGACCCAGGCGTTCGAAGACATCACGTTCAAGATGGTGGACCTGCAGGAGAACATCGACCGCAACCATCCGCTGGTGTACGACAAGGCCACGGAAACCGCGAAGAAGTTCCCCATGGTTGACCGCGACAAGAAGACCGTGACCATCTACTCCGGTCGCCAGAAGATGCTGTGCACCATCTCGATGCCTGACGAATACTTCGCCCTGCCCGATTCCACCTGGGACGCCGGTGACGAAGTGCGCGTGTACTACAAGGCCGAGGGCGTGTCCCTGCGCTTCATGAACATCACCAAGACCGACATCTTCAAGAAGTAGCCAGAGGGCGGCGGGGCTGGCAACAGCCCCGCCCCTTCCCCCCCTTCCGCCCCGCCATCACCGCGCAAGGCCATGTATGGATGACGCGATGGCGGGCCGGAACGGGCGGAAGAAGCCCGGCGGACATCAAGACAAGGAGCAACACCGTGGAAGACCAGATGGATTACGCAACCACCGTGGCCCACAAGCTGCTGGTGCTGACCATGAACCTGCTGGCCATCGCGGCGGTGTGCGCGGGCATGTACCGTGCCTCGTTCGTGCCGGACGAATTCACCCCGGTGTTCTTCAAGACGTTCTTTGCGGTGCTGGTTCCCTCGCTGGTGCTGGGCTGGTGCGCCAAGCGCTGGCTGCGCGCCCGGGGCCAGGCGTGACCAGATCGGTGCATCTGGCGCGCCTGCATCGGCGTTCCGGAAAGGTGGCGCTGCTGCTGCTGCTGGTCTGCGCGCTCAGCCTGGTGGACGGGCTGGTGGGCAGGATGCAGCAGGGCTTCAACCGCACCGACGCGCTGCCCGGCGGCGAATATCCGGTAAGCGGACCCCTGCCGCCCCAGACCGAAACCATAGAGGACATGGTCATCGAGGGCGGCACGGACGACAAGCAGGTGCGCCTTGTGCCCTATGAAATCTATTCCGGCTACTGGCTGGGCGGAAAGATGTGGCGCGGCGCCATCAAGGTGGGGACCAGCCCCGCCTCGGGCGAATACGTCATCCGCGTGCACGACAAGTACGGCGAAAAGCAGAACCCCACGCTGATCTTTGCGGTGGTGGTGTGGCCCGACGAGGCCACCATGAAGGCCAATGCGCCTGAACGGCTTACCCGCTGGTTCGGCATCAACCCCTTCGGCCTGTCCGCGCTGGTGCTGCCCTTCGCCCTGCTGGCGGGGCTGGGCAACTTCATGCTGGGCCGGGCCTGGGGCCGGGCCCTGCTGGCAGAGCGCAGCGCCGAAATCTACAAGCTGCTGCCCGCGCCCGACGGCGGCGGCAAGGACGTCACCTTCGGCCTTGGCGTGCAGCACGGGGTCAGTCCCGGCATGCGCTGCCGCATCCACCGCCCCGACGGCAGCCCGGTGGGCGAGGCGCGGGTTGTGGAATGCACCGCGCGCGACTGTGTG
>NZ_VSMK01000133.1 GCF_011682075.1 Nitratidesulfovibrio liaohensis | reverse complement strand
GGTTCGGCATGCGCCGGGCGCCATGCCCCAAGGCAGGTCAGCCACAGGGCGAGCGCCAGCAGCATGGGCCGCGTGCGGCGAGGCCGGGGGGGCCGTGCGGCCCCCCGGAATGTGATGTGCAGGAAGTTCGCGGGGTGCGTCATTGGCGCAGCCTGTCCAGGCCCTGTTGCATGAGGTCGGCCTCCGTGTTGCGGCGGGGGTGGTACTTGTAGTCCGGGTTGGAACTGAAGTTGCGCAGTTCCTTGATGGCCCCGTCCCAGTCGCCCTTGGTGGAGTGATCCCAGAATTTGGGGAATTTCTCCGTGCTGCCGTGCTGGTAGAGCACGGAGGTGATGGTGGCCTGCATTTCCTTGGGCAGTTCTTCGAACTTGCGGATGGTCTTGCCCTGGGCGTCGGTGTTGTGCGGGGCGGTGTTGTACTGCTGTTGCGCCGTTTCCTTGAAATGAATGGTCATCTTCTCGTTGAGGTGGCTGGCCTGCTCGGGGGTGAGCCTGACAACCATGCCTTTTCCTTTAAGATTTTCCATTTCCTGTTTCGCCTGCGTGGCATTTTTGCCAAGCAGAGGACTCAGGCGGTTGATAACCTCCTCATCCACTCCGATTTCGCGCAACCCCTCCGCACTCCACTGCCCCGTGTCGATACCCGCCCCGATGGTGGCGCTGCTGTTGTCCATGGGCTTGCCGTCCTTCGTGGGGATGTAGGCGTACAGGACGTTGCCTTCCAGCTTTTGCAGCGTATCCGCCGTGATCCGGTTGATGTCTTCCGGCTTGTCGGGGACGGCCAGAACGCCGTTGCCGCCTTTACCGGGCGTTGCCGCATCAGGCACGTCCCCCTTGCTGCCATCCGTGGACGCGGGAACCGGCTCGCCGGGCCGGGGTTGTTCCTGCGCCTTCGGCTCAGTGAGCGGGCCGGGGCCTGCTCCTTCCAGAAAGGTGCGCGCGGCGCGTTGCAGGGGGCCTTCCTGCGCGTTGCCCGGGCCGGGTCGGGTGGTCCGGCTGCCCGGTTGTTCCGCAGGCCCCGCACCGCCGGAGGTTCCGTCACCCGCCTCCGCAGTCGAAGAGCCGGACGTATCGCGCGCCGAGCCGTCGGCGGACATCAGCTTGACGGGGTCCGGTACGGGCTGCTGGCCGGGCTTCCGACGCATGACCATAAGCTGCCGCCCGTCCACGTTGTCCGGATCGAACGGCTTCGGTTCGCCCGCCCGACCCGGCGCACCGGGCTGATTGGGTTGATTGGACTGGCCGGGCATGTCCGGTTCGCGCCCCGCGATGTCTTCATACCTGCTGTCGAGTCCCTCCGGGGGCACGGGGTGGGTGTTGCGCCCATCCAGCGACGGCCCCAGCGGCTTGCCGTACACGGACATGCCAAGCCGCCTGGCGTCCAGTTCCAGCCCGCTGTCGCCTTCCTGCCGGGGAAAGCGCCAGAAATCGTCAAAGCGGTCAGGCCGGGCCTCCTCAAACATGTCGCGCAGAAAGCCCTGCTGCAGCGCGTCGGATTCGTTGTCCGGCAGCTTGCTGCCCTTGTGCTCGAAGCCTCGGATGGAGCGCAGTCCGCCATCGAACAGCCGATACCACTCCTGCATGGTGGTGGCACCCATGGCCTGGCGCGACGTGTCCCGAACCTGCCGGTACAGGCCGCGCCGTTTGTCGTCGTAAGATTCGCCGCTGCCTTGCAACCAGTTGTTCCACATATGCATTCCTCTCTAGTGGGTGTCAACGCGGCACGTCCGCTCCGGCCGGGTGTTCGGCTAGGTATGCCCGGCCAATCCGGGCGGCGGCGCGCGCCAGTGCACCGGCAGGCTAGCGCACGGTTTTTCCGTGGCGCGGCCCGCAAGAGGGCGGGAAGGGGGTGGGAAGGTCGTCCGAAGGGGGCGTGGCCATGGCATGGGCGAAGGACTGGGCATGACAGTGCATGACGGTAGCGTAAGACAGCGCATGATCGTGCATGACAGGCTGTAGCCACAGGCTCGCGCGTTCGTCTGCAGTGTTGTCCGTTGGCCGCGTTTGTCCTTCGCGCCAACGCAAAATCCCCCGCCACATGCCGTGGCGGGGGATTGGAATGACGATATGTTCAGCTGGGTTGCCCCATAAAGGGGTCAAGGGGGCGCGGCCCCCTTGCTCCAGCCGTTGGGTGAGCGCGCAGATCGATCCGAAGGGCGCGAAGCGTGCCCGTTGGCGAGCTTGCGGGCCGTACGATCACCGTGCGCCACGCGCGAGTCCTACGGATGGGGACAGCAGAGCTGCGGGGCAGCGCCCCGCTCCTTCCTGTTTCTTCTTCAACGCGTTCTTCCCGGTTCTTGTCGGCGGGCTATTCCTCGCCGCCGCCGTCCTCGTCCAGGTCGCGGGAATACTTGCAGGTCTTTTCCGGACAGGCGATGTGGCGGCCCCGGGCGCGGGTGTTCTTGATCACCAGCAGGGGCGAATTGCAGTCCGGGCACGGGCCGGGCACGGGCCAGTCCCACAGGGCGTAGTCGCACTTGGGGTAGGCGCTGCACGAATAGAAGATCTTGCCGCGCTTGGAGCTTTTTTCCACCAGCACGCCCTCGCACCCTTCGCGCGGGCAGGGCACGCCGGTGGAGAAGGGCGCGGTATAGGTGCAGTCCGGGTACTTGGTGCAGGCGATGAACCGGCTGCCGGTGCGGGCCTTCTTCAGCACCAGGTCGCCGCCGCATTGCGGGCAGGTGCCCACCTTTTCCGGTTCCTCGCGCAGTTTCTGCTCGACCTGGATGTTGCCCTTCTCGTCGCGGGTGAAGTTCTTGGTGTTGCGGCAGGCCGGGTAGCCGGAGCAGGCCAGGAAGGTGCCCGCCTTGCCGAACTTGATGACCATGGGCTTGCCGCACAGTTCGCAGTCTATGCCGCTGGGCAGGCCGCCCTTCACGGTGTCCATGGCCTGGGCGGCGCGCTCCAGCACGGGGTTGAACCCGCCGGTGAAGTCTTCCAGCAGCTTCACCCAGTCCAGTTCGCCTTCGGCCACCTTGTCCAGCGATCCTTCCATCTGCGCGGTGAAGTCCACGTCCATCAGGGTGGTGAAGTGTCCGGACAGCAGATCACAGACCACCGCGCCAAGGTCGGTGGGGGCAAAGTGCTTTTCCTCCAGCCGGGCGTAGTCGCGGTCGAGCAGGGTGGAGATGATGGCCGCGTAGGTGGACGGGCGGCCTATGCCGCGCTCTTCCAGTTCGCGCACCAAGGAAGCTTCGGTGTAGCGGGCCGGGGGCTGGGTGAACTTCTGTTCCTTTTCCACGGACAGGGCGGTCAGTTCCTCGCCCACGGAAAGCTTGGGCAGGTCGCCCTCGGCCACTTCCTCGCCGTCCGCGACCGCGTCCTTCTGGGGTGACGCGGCCAGAAAGCCGGGGAACAGCAGCCGTTCGCCCTTGGCGCGCCATTCGACGGGGCCGCAGGCGATGGTCACCGTGGTGTCGTGAAAGCGCGCCGCCGCCATCTGCGAGGCGACAAAGCGCTGCCACACCAGCCGGTACAGCTGGAACTGGTCCGGCGGCAGCAGGTGGCGCACCGAATCCGGCGTAACGCTCACGTCAACGGGCCGGATGGCTTCGTGCGCGTCCTGCGCGCCGCCCTTGGTCTTGAACTGGCGGGCCTTGGCGGGCAGGTGGTCGTCGCCCCAGGTGGCGGCGATGAACTCGCGCGCGGCGTCGCGGGCCTCGTCAGCAATGCGCACGGAGTCGGTACGCATGTAGGTGATCAGGGCCACGGTGCCGGCCTCGCCCAGTTCCACGCCTTCGTACAGGCGCTGGGCGATGTTCATGGTGCGCTTGGCCGAATACCCCAGCCGCTGGCTGGCCGACTGTTGCAGCGTGGAGGTGATGAACGGGGGCTGCGGCTGGCGCTGGCGTTCCTTTTCGTCGATGCCGGTGATGACGAAGGGCTGGCCCTGCATGGCCGCTTCCACGGCGGCGGCGTCCGCCGCGCTGCCGATGGCGGGCTTCTTGCCGTGCAGCTTGTGCAGGTCGGCCCGGAAGGGGGGCGGGGTGGCCCCGGCCAGGCGCGCGCGGAACAGCCAGTATTCTTCGGGGTTGAAGGCGCGGCGCTCGGTCTCGCGGTCCACGATCAGGCGCAGGGCCACGGACTGCACGCGCCCGGCGGAAATGCCGCGCTTCACCTTCTTCCACAGCAGGGGGGAAAGCTTGTAGCCCACCAGGCGGTCCAGCACGCGGCGGGCCTGCTGGGCGTCGAACAGGTTGCGGTTCAGTTCGCGCGGGTTTTCCAGCGCTTCCTTTACCGCGCGGGCGGTGATTTCGTTGAACTGGATGCGCTGGATGTTGGTGTTCTTGTCGCGGATCAGTTCCGCCACGTGCCAGGCAATGGCCTCGCCCTCGCGGTCGGGGTCGGGCGCAAGGTACACGTTGTCCGCCTTGGCGGCGGCTTCCTTGAGGGCGGAAACCACCTTCTGCTTGCCGTCGATGACCTGGTAGCGGGGGGCAAAGCCGTTGGCCTCGTCGACGCCCAGTTCGCTGGTGGGCAGGTCGCGCACGTGGCCCACGCTGGCATGCACGGCGTAATTGCCGCCAAGGAATTTCTTGATGGTCTTCACCTTGGCGGGGGATTCGACGATGATCAGGTCCTTGCCCATGACTGTTCCTTTCCGGGAAAATACGCTATTGGGGGCGCGTTTCCGGCAGGGAGCCGGAAGCCCTGCCGCTGGGGTCGCGTTCGGCCCCGTCAGGTAGGGGAAAATACGGCAATCGACGATTCCGTCAAGCCGCGCGGGTTCGCCCCGCAACGGCGGACGGCGGGTCCACGAGGTGGAACCACATGCAATCGTTCGTCAATATCAAGGATATGAACAGGGATATGGACCGCCCCGCGCTGGATGGCTCTCGTCTGGGCTCCCGTTATGACGCGCGCCGTTTCCCCCGTCTGGCGGCCCTTGCGCTGTGCGTGCTGTTGCTGGGCCTGGCCGGGTGCGCCAAGGCCCCCTATACCGGGCGCAGCCAGCTGATCATGTATTCCGAGGCGGACGAGGTCAAAATGGGCTTCGCCGCCATGCAGCAGGTGCTGAAGAAGGAGAAGGAGGTCACCGGCACGCCGGAATCCGCCCGCGTGGAGCGGGTGGGTCGCCGCATTGCCGCCGTGGCCGAACGCCCCCAATACCGCTGGGAATTCCACACCATAGAGAAGGACGTGGTCAACGCCTTCTGCCTGCCCGGCGGCAAGGTGGCCGTGTACACCGGCCTGCTGGACCTTGCCGACACCGACGCGGAGCTTGCCGCCGTGGTGGGGCACGAGGTGGCCCACGCCCTGGCCCGGCACAGCAACGAAAAGATGAGCCGGGCGCGCATGGTGCAGGTGGGCCAGCTGGCCGCCATGGTGGGCGTGGCGGCTGCGGGCGGCTCGTCGCAGGCGGCCCAGGCCGTGGGTGACGGCTACGCCGGGGCCATGAACATGGCCGTCATGCTGCCCAACAGCCGCGAGATGGAGTACGAGGCGGACCACATCGGGCTTTTGCTCATGGCCAAGGCGGGGTACGACCCGCACGCGGCCATCGAATTCTGGCAGAAGATGCTCAAGCAGGCGGGTGGCAAGGGCAAATCGGACTTCATGTCCACCCACCCCACCGAGGCCAAGCGCATCGACGCGCTGCGGGCCATGCTGCCCGAAGCCATGCGCTACTACCGCCCGCGCGACGAAGGTGGTTCCGGAAGTGCCGGGGTGAATGCGGGCGGCAAGGCCAGTGGTGCCGGTACCGGCCCTGGTGAACCGGCCCCCGCAGGAAAGTAGCCAACCATCCGCCGTTGTGTGCAATGCCAAGGCCCCGTGCATCTGCGCGGGGCCTTTCGCGTGGGCGGTGGGCAAGGGGCATGGTCGGTTGCTCCACAGGGCGTCGATCCGGTGCGCTGCCTCCGTGTTCCTGCCTGCCGCCCGTCGGCGGCTTGACGCAGAACCCGCACGAGCCGCCTGCCTGTCGGTAGCCGACGTTCGTAGCGCGCCCGCAACCTGCCGTCATGCAAGGCAGAGTGGCCATGCTGGCATTCCCCTTGCTTTGCCCCTTGCGCCGCCACTCCGTTCCCCCGGCGGCAGGAGGATTGCGCATGGCCTACGGAAAGAACATCTCCATGGACGCCCTTCAGACACTGGTCGAAGGACGAGCCACCGAAGGTACCCGGCGCGCCGGTGCCGCCCCCAGGGCGGGCCAGCGCGGCACCGCCGACCCGCGTTTCGCCGC
>NZ_VSMK01000143.1 GCF_011682075.1 Nitratidesulfovibrio liaohensis | reverse complement strand
GGGAGCGCGCTGCGCCGGGCGGGGCGGCGCGGGTGGTGGCCGCCGGAAGGGCCTGTGGAGTGGGGCGCGGGCCACGTCCGGTCTTCATCATCGGGCCGCGCACGTGTCATTCCGTGATGTTAGGACGCGGATGCCCCGCAGGCAAGGGCACAGGGGAAAATTCGTACAAACGCCATGGAACGGGCAGGGCAGAAAGGAACGTTCAAGGGCCGATTGGGAATCAGCCCCTACGCCACCTCGCCCGCAGCCTTGCCGCTGGCCCACGCCCAATGCAGGTTGTAGCCGCCAAGCTGTCCGGTGACGTCCAGCACCTCTCCGGTAAAGAACAGGCCGGGGCACAGCGTGCTTTCCATGCTGCGCGAGGAAATCTGGTCAACGCGCACGCCGCCCGCCGCGGCTTCCGCCTTGCGCATGCCCTCGGTGCCCGTGGGCACGGCGGTGTGGGCGTGCACGGCCTGGTGCAGGGCGGCGCGGGCGGCCCTGGACAGTTCGGCGATCTTGCGCCCGGCCAGATCGGGTTCCACCAGCCGTTCCGCCAGCCGGTCGGGCAGCAGACGGCCCAGCAGGGTGCGCACCAGCAGTTTGCCGTGTTCCGGGGCGCGCAGCAATGCGTCCAGGTTTTCACCGGGCAGAAAATCGATCTCCACCGGCTGGCCGGGCTGCCAGTAGCAGGATGTCTGCAAGGCCGCCGGGCCGCTGATGCCCCGGTGGGTGAACAGCAGGGGCAGGGTGAACGCCGTCCCTGCCGTGGTCACGCGGGCGGGCAGGGCAATGCCCGCAAGGCCGTGCAACGGCCACTGCGGGGCCATGGCCAGCGGCACCAGCACCGGGCGCGACGGCGCCACCTTGTGCCCGAATTGCCGGGCGATGCGGTGGCCCATGTCGGTGGCCCCGATCTGCGGCCAGGCCGCGCTGCCCGTGGCTACCACCAGCGATACGGCACGCAGCCGGGTGACCTTGGCGGGTGCGTCGGTTGCTCCTTTTGGCGCACCCCCTTGCGTGGTGACGTCACCTTCGGCGGCAGCGGCCTGCGCCGGGGCAATGGTCACCACGAAGGCCTCGCCGTCGTGTTCCACCCCTTCCACGCGCTGGCCCAGCAGAAAGCGGCAGCCCGATGCGCGGCAGCGTTGTTCCAGCAGGTCGGCCACGTCGTCGGCGGAGCGCAGGCAGAACAGTTGCCCGTGTTCGCGTTCTTCCCAGGCGATGGCCTGCTCGGAAACCAGGCTGACCATGTCCCACGGGGTGAACCGGGCCAGGGCGGACTTTGGAAAGTGGGGGTTGTCGCCCACGTAGTGCCGGGCGTGCATCTCCAGGTTGGTGAAGTTGCACTTGCCGCCCCCGGCAATGCGCACCTTGCGCCCTGTGGCGCGGGCGTGGTCCACCAGCGTCACGCGGCGGCCCCGCGCGGCGGCGGTCATGGCGCAGAACAGGCCGGAGGCTCCGGCCCCCAGAATCAGCACGTCGGTGTCGGTGCGGGTCACGTCGTGGTTGCCGGGATGCGCCCGGCGTCGCCAGAAGGTTGGGGAAAGGTGCGGAATGCGCCCGTGGCGGCACTCCTACCCGAGGCCGCGCCGCTTGTCACCCCGCGTGCCGGGGCGATGCGTGTACCCTGTTGCCCCCCAGCCTGCCCCGGCCCGTCCGCCACGCCCGATCCGTCAGGCCCGCCGGGTGCGCAACCGCCCATCGACAGCCGTGGCCGGGTACCGTATGGTCGCGCTCCGCGTTCAGGCGTATGCCGCCATTGCGACCGCCAGCAGGCAGTTCCCCACCCTCCCCGAAAATACTCCCCCTGCGAAAGCCCCCGAAAGCTCTCCCTGAAAAAAGCCCCAAGGATCGCCGCCCATGCCCGTCTCCTTCGCCTCCAGCTATCGCGCGCCGTTCTTCCTGCGCAACGGGCACGCGCAGACCATCTTTCCCGTGCTGTTCCGCCCCCGCCCGGAGGTGGAACAGCGCCGCGAACGGCTGCACCTGCCCGACGACTTCATCGACCTGGACCTGACCCCGGCCGATCCCTTTGCCCCGTTCCGGGGCGTGGCCGTCATATCGCACGGGCTGGAAGGCAATTCGCGCCGGCGCTACGTGCAGGGCATGGCCGGCGCGCTGGCCGCCACCGGCTGGGACGTGGTGGCCCGCAATTTTCGGGGCTGCGGCGGTGAAACCAACCGCCAGCCGCACATGTACCACAGCGGAGAGACGGACGACCTGCACGCCACCGTGCAGTTCTGTCTGGCACGGGGCTACCGGCGCATCGCGCTGGTGGGCTTCAGCATGGGGGGCAACCAGACCCTGAAGTATCTGGGCGAAAATCCCGACCGCGTGCCGCCAGAGGTGGTGGGCGCGGCGGCCTTTTCCGTGCCGTGCGACCTGGTGGGCGCGGCGGCCGTGCTGGACCGGCCCGCCAACCGCATCTACATGGAATACTTCCTGCGTTCTCTGCGGGTGAAGATGCGCGAAAAGGCGGCCCTGTTCCCCGGGCGTTTCGACCTGGCCGGGCTGGACGCCATGCGTACCTTTGCAGAGTTCGACGAGCGGTTCACCGCGCCGCTGCACGGCTTTGCCTCGGCCATGGACTACTGGACGCGCAGCGGCTGTCTGCCGGTGCTGCATGGCATCCGGGTGCCCACCCTGCTGGTCAACGCCTGCGACGACCCTTTCCTGTCGCAAAGCTGCTTCCCCGAGACGGAGGCGGCGCGCAACCCGGCGCTGCACCTGGAAATGCCGCGCGACGGGGGGCACGTTGGCTTCGTGACCCTGAACGGCGGCAACCGCTATTGGTCAGAGGCGCGGGCGGCGGACTTTCTGGGGGCGCTGGGCGCGGAACAGGCCGGACACTGAGGGAAAGCCGTCCTAACCGAAGGACGTGCTCCCGTCTTTTCCCCTTCTTTAGACACGACGCGACGACGGGACGATGCCGGGGCATCGTTCCGTCGTCGTTGCGTTCCGGGCAAAAGCGGAAACATCGACGGGATGGGCCGAGGCTGGGTGTCCTTCGGGACAACCCGTCAGTCCGCCCGTGAACCGCCCGTGAACCGCCGTTGACCGTTAATTGAGCCGCTTGTTGTGCTCGGGCATGACCGCCAGCAGGGTGTCCTTGTCCAGCGCCTCGGAGCGGGCCAGCAGGCTCTGGCCGCGCAAGGCGGATGCCCCGATGCGCCGCATCACCGACTGGTAGGCGGGGTGGGCCCGGTCGGGCAGGGTATCCAGAAAGCCGTGGCGGTTCAGCAGGGTAAGCAGGCTGCGCACCGCTTCTGCCATTTCTGCCATCTCGGCGCACAGGTCGGCGCGCAGGTCCATGTCCAGCGCGGGCTTGGTGCCGTCGGTGCGGGTGGCCTCGCCAAGGCGGCGCAGCATGTCCTGGTCTTCGGTGGTCAGTTTTTCAGCGGCCTGGCGCATGATGGGTTCTTTCATGAGTGTGCCTCCTTGGGCTTGCCGTCGGAACAGCAGGAAGCGTGCCATGTGTATATCGTAATGAATTCATGATTTTTTTATGGAGTCGTGTCAGTTTTTGGACAGCCCGGCCAACAGCGGGGGGGCCGCCAGTATGGCTCGAAGCGGCCGGGCGGGGCGGGGTCCACGTGGCCCCCGCCCCGCTGGGCGCATGGTTATTTCAGGCTGGCGAGTTCCTTGTTGAGTTCCGCCACCAGCCCCTTGTCCTTGGGGTTCAGCGAAAGGGCCTTCATGAAGTGTTCGCTCGCCACATCGGGGGCGTTCTTTTCGTACTTCTGGATCATGCCGATGTAATAGTGCGCCACGTAGGCGTCGGGCTTCAGCGTGATGATGGTGCCGTAGTCGGCCAGAGCTTCGTCGTACCGTTGTAGCTCAAGCAGTGCATGCCCCCGGTGGAAATAGGCGCTGGTGTCGCCCGTATCGAGCGCAATGGCCTTGCCCCAGAATATGGTGGCGTTGGGCCAGTCCTTGGCCCGGCTGAACAGTTCGCTCAATTCCATGATGGCTTCCCTGTCCCCGGGGTTTTCCTGTACCTTTTTCATCAGCGTGGCGACCTGGGACGGATCGGGACCAGTCTGTCGGGCCTGGCTTCCATTCTGCCCGCGCGTCGCGGCGGGGTCCCGCAGAAAGGCTGTCAGGAAAATCGCGGCCACGGATGCGGCCATCACCAGCAGCACGAACTTGCGCGGCGTCGTCCGCGCCGCGTCCCTCGAGGGCTTACCCATTGGAATCCTCCTGCGGCGCGCCCCGGCGGCGCAGGACGAAGAACGGCAGCAGGCAGACGGCCAGGCTGCCTATCCACACCCAGTTGATCATGGGGTTGATGTTCACCTTCAGCGGGGTAACCCGGTCACCGTCAAGGTCGTGGATGGTGGCGTACAGTTCCTCGCCCAGGCTGAACAGGATGGAAACCTCGCTGCTGGGATGGTTGTAGTTGCGATATATGCGGCTCTGCGGGGTAAGCTGTCCCAAGGGTTTGCCGTCCTTGCTCACCGATATGACCGCCTCGTCGATGGCCATTTCCGGCGTTTCGCGCTGGCGTTTTTCCACGTAGACGAAGTCGTAGCCGCCAAAGGAGAATTTTTCTCCCGGCGAGAGCGGGGTTTCGTAACTCTTTTGGAAGGGGCCGGACACGGCCACGCCAAGAACGATGACCGCAAAGGCCAGGTGCGAGCCGTGGCTGCCCAGAAACCACCGGGAGCGGGCAAGGCCCTTTCGCTGCAGGGCCAGCAGGATGCACGAGACGGTCACGGCGGCGGCAGAGGCCACGCCCGCCACCGACAGCAGCGGGTCGACGCCGGACCACCAGCCAGCGATCAGGATGACGCACCACGTGCACGCAACGGCCACCAGGGCTCCGGGTTGGCGCACGCCGCCGGTCCAGCCCAGCCACGGCGCCACGGCCAGCAGCATGGTCATGGCCGTGAACAGGGGCAGGCAGATGGTGTTATAGAAGCCCTGGTTTACACCGACGGGGTTGGCTTCCCAAAGTTGGCTGATCACCGGCCAGATGGTGCCCAGCAGCACCACGGCCCCCAGGGCCGAGAGCAGCCAGACCAGCATCATCACGGCGCCCCGCCTGCTGGCGGGGTGAGTATCCTCGCTGCCCGTACGCGCCTGCGGACCCACGGCCAGCACGCCCAGGCTGATGACGGCGCCGGAAATCATGGCCAGCAGCAGCGGTCCGCCCACGCCGCCACTGCCGAAGGCGTGCAGCGATTCCACCACGCCGCTGCGCACCAGATAGGTGGCGAAGAGGCACAACAGCAGATTGAGGCAGGCCAGGAAGACATTGGTGCGGCGCATGTCGCCCAGCCGCCGCTCCACCAGCATGGTGTGCAGCAGGGCCGTGGCCGAGAACCACGGAATCAGCGAAGCGTTTTCCACCGGGTCCCAGGCCCAGTAGCCGCCCCAGCCCAGTTCCATGTACGCCCACCAGCCGCCCAGCAGGATGCCGGAGGTCAGCAGCGCCCACGAGGTGATGTTCCAGTTGTGCGCGATGTCCACCCAGCGCTTGCGCTCTTCGGACATGACGGACGCCAGCGCCAGGCAGGCGGGAATGGCGAAGCCCGCGTACCCCGCGAACAGCAGTGGCGGGTGCAGGATCATGCCGATGCTGCGCAGCAGCGGGTTCAGCCCCTGCCCGTCCGGCGGAGGGGAGTCCACCGTCACGAACGGGTTGCTCGGCCCCGTGAGCAGCAGCAGGAAAAATGCCTGCAACGCCAGAAAGAACAGCCAGAAGTGGGAGCGCGTGCGGGGGGCGAGGTCCTGGTAACCACGGGAAAACATGAACAGCAGCCCGGCCGCTGCCATGCAGAGCGCCCAGAACAGCAACGATCCCGCCTGCCCGGCCCAGAATGCGGTAACGGTGTAGAACAGGGGTAGGGTGGTGTCGGTGTACTGGGCGACATAGGCCAGCGAGAAATCATGCAGCATCAGCGCCCGCAGCAATATGGCGGAGGCAATGATCACCAGGGACGCGGAGCCCAGGTTGGCCCGTTCCAGCCAGGGCAGGCCCCTGTCGCGGCCGTTCCAGGCTTCCAGGCAGGCGAATCCTGCCGCCAGAATGACGAGAAGCAGGGCGATGGACAGCGCCCCGTTGGCCAAAAGATACATCCATCCTCCGATATCCGGAAAAGACCGGACATGCTGAAGGCGGGACGCTCTGCGCCCCGCCGTTTATCTGGCCGTGCCGCGTGGCTACATGGGGTGGTGCGGCCCCATGCCGCCATGCATCATGCCGCTGCTCATCATGCCGCACCCCATGCCGCCCATGCCCGTGGCCGGGATGCCGGCCTTGGTCAGCGCGCGGCGCAGGTCGATCTGCGCCGCGTACAGCTTGGCGTTGATTTCGCCCACCTCCTTGGCCAGCGACTGGATTTTCCTATCATCGCCGCCCTGCGCGTAGAGCTGGGCGTCCAGTTCGGCCTGTTTGGCGTACAGTTGTTGCTGCAACGGGGCCAGCGCGGCGTAGTGGTCGGCGTGGATCTTCTGCGCGGCGGCCTGCTGTTCGGCGGAAAGGAGTAGTACATGTGGGCGCCCATCATGTGGCCCTGGGCGAATCCCGTGGCGGACAGGGCAAGTACGGTGGCCATGGCGGCCGCAAGGGTCATCAGACGTTGGCTGCGTTGTTCATGTCGTTCCTCGTGAAGAAGGTGGTTGTTGTGGCGGAAAGGGTGCCAGGCCCTGGAGTGGGTGGTTTCGCGCGTGGTTCCTTCCGCACCGTGCGGATGGCGCGCGGGAAAGGGGGAAATCCCCGGGCAAGGCCCGTCGCCTGCGTTGCCGCCGTTACCAGTTGCACCCGCCATGGCCGCCATGGCCGCCGTGGTACCCGGCGCCCGTACCCACGGTGCCGCCCATGGACAGCATCACATCGGAGCGCCCGTGCATGGTGTTGAAGGCGCTGGCGGTGCCGAGATCGCCGAGAATCAGCACACTGCCCATGACGGCGGTGATGGCGAAGACCGCGGCGATCTTTTTGGTGAACTCGATCATGTCGTTCTCCTTGTTTGTGTTTCGGGGAGATATCAAAGCACGTTCTTCAGTGTGTCGTACTCTGCAAGCGTGATCTCTCCGCGTGCCAGGCGGTCCTTGAGTATCTTCAGGGAATCGGAACTGTCTGACACGTATTTCGATCTTCTTTTGTTTTTATGAAGAAGTAACATGAATATGAACAATATCAATAATGCGATGAATGCATATGCAAAATATCCATGCATGTCATGTTGAAAACCTTTGGTAAGATATGATTCGCATCCGAAGCTGTTCATATTTACATCTTCTGTTTTGGATTGACCTTTGCAGTTGTGTGTGTTTGTACTCGAGAAATCCCGAGCACAAGTCCAAGACATGGTCCGGTGAGGTTTGTCATGGATGCGCGCCTGCCATTCGGGACTCCTTTGAAGCTGGGCGTTTGACCGGACGATGTGTCTCGTAAAGCACGAGCCGTGCCATACGCGGTGCATCTGTATAATATTGTGTAATTGCTCATGTTTTATTGTGCAGTGCGGGCGGGCGCAACACGGAGGCCGTGCCGGGGTGGGGAATCGGGTTACAGGTGGCTGGACGGTGTGGGTAAAAAGGTTACATATCTGCCTGACGGGAGGACCGGATGACATTGCACCATGACATACCCGGCCGGAAAAGCGCGGCGTTCCGGCTTTCCCCGTGGCTGGTGGTGGGCATGGCCGTCATATTGGCCCTGGCCGTGGCCGTTCTTGCGGTGCGCAATACCCAGCGGGAAAAGCGGCACATGTCGCAGAACCTCATGGACCGGGCGGAGGCCCTGGTCTGGGCGCTGGAGGCGGGCACGCGGATATGGATGGGGAAGGGAAGCGGCGGCGGGCACTTGCAGGCGCTGCTGGAGGAAACCGCCAAGCAGCCGGGCATCGCGTACATGGCGGTGACCGATGCGGACGGCGTCGTTCAGGCCCACAGCGACAGGTCCAGGATCGGTCGCCCGTTGCACGAGGCTGACGACGGCGGCATGCCGAACGTGTTGGCCGAGCGGCAATGGCGGGCCATCACCACCCCCCAGGGCAAGGTCTTCGAGGTGTACAAGGTTTTCGCACCCTCGCTGCCGCTGTTCCACGATGCCGGGCATGCCCCGGGTGCCGGATGCGGCGACGACGGCTCCGCCGCCTCGCCGCTTCGCCCATGGGGGGCGGCGGGCGCGGCGGAACGCCACGACATTTATGTGGGACTTGCCGTGGCTCCATTCGAAGAGGCGTTGGCCGAAGACTTCCGCAATACCGTCATCGTGGCGCTGCTGGTGGGAACACTGGGGTTCGGCGGGTTCATCTCGCTGTTCTGGGCCCAGAACTACCGGCTGTCGCGGCGCCTGCTCCAGGACACGCGCGCCTTCGCGTCGGAGGTGGTCACCCATCTGCCCGTGGGGTTGCTGGCCACCGACGGCGAGGGCGTCATCACCATGGCCAACGCCTCGGTGGCGGCCATGCTGGGACAGGAGCAGGAACTGCTGGAGGGTACCCCCCTGGGCGGCAGGTGGGGCGTGGATTGGCAGGCGGCCTGCGCCGACCTTGACGGGGGAAGGCCCGTCATCGAACGGGAGTGCGCATTGGTGGCGGAAGACGGAAGGACGATTCCCGCCAGCCTCGGCGCCTCGCGCATCGTCAACGAGGAGGGGCGGTTTCTGGGGCACCTGTTCATCCTGCGCAACCTGGAGGAAGTGAAACGCCTGCAGGACCAGGTACGGCGCAACGAACGCCTGTCCGCGCTGGGCAATCTGGCGGCGGGCGTGGCCCACGAGATCCGCAACCCCCTCAGTTCCATCAAGGGCTTCGCCACCTATCTCGCGGGGCGCCTTCAGGACGAAGGCAAGGGCAGGGACGCGGCCCGGCTCATCGTGCAGGAGGTGGACCGGCTGAACCGCGTGGTCTCGGAACTGCTGGAGTTCGCCCGCCCCGGCGTGCCGGATCTGCGCGAGGTGCACGTGGACACGGTCATCGAGCGGTCCGTGCGTCTGGCCGCGACCGATGCGGCAACGCGGGGCGTGGAACTGCGCCGCGTGCCGGAGCCAGCTCTGCCCCCGGCCTTCCTGGACGCGGAACGGTTCACCCAGGCCCTGCTGAACCTGCTGCTGAACGCGGTGGAGGCCACGGCGCCGGGCGGCAGCGTGGAGGTGCGCGCCGCCGTCCGGTCAGAGCGAGGACCGGAGAAAAGGCCGGACGGCAACCCGGACACAGGCCCCCGCGCATGGCTGGACGTGCAGGTGGCCGACACCGGACGGGGCATGTCGCCAGACGTGCTGAAGGAGATATTCAACCCCTATTTCACCACCAAACCCTCCGGCACGGGGCTGGGGCTGGCCATCGTGCACGGGGTGGTGGAAGGGCACGGCGGCGCCATCAAGGTGGAGAGCCAGCCGGGCAAGGGGACCACCGTGACCATATCGCTGCCGCTGCGGCGGCCCGCATGAGGATGGCGGCATGACCAGAACACCCGGTACGCGGCTGCTGGTGGTGGACGACGACGCCACGCACCGCGAGATGTTGCAGACCCTGCTGGCCGACTGGGGCTACCGCACCGAATGCGCCGAAGACGGCGAAACCGCCGTCACCCTGTGCAGGGAAACCCCGTTCGACCTCATCCTGATGGACCTGCGCATGGGGGGCATGTCCGGCATCGGCGCACTGCGGGAAATCCGGGCCTACAATCCGGCCATCCCCATCCTGATCATGACGGCATATTCCAACGTGGAGTCCGCCGTGGAGGCCATCAAGTCCGGGGCCTACGACTACCTGACCAAGCCGCTGGACTTCGAGGAACTGCGCCTGACGCTGGCGCGTGCGCTGGACCATGCCGCCCTGCGCGACGAGAACGCCGCGCTCAAGACCACCCTGGCCGCCTCGTTCGATCCGGCGGGCATCATCGGGCAAAGTCCGCCCATGCACCAGCTGATGGACATGCTGGCCTCCATCGCGCCCTCGGAAGCCACAGTGCTGGTCACGGGCGAATCGGGCACCGGCAAGGAACTCATCGCCCGGGCCATCCATGCCAACAGCCAGCGCCTGCATGGGCCCTACGTGACGGTGAACTGCGCGGCCCTGTCGGAAGCATTGCTGGAATCGGAACTCTTCGGGCACGAGAAGGGCGCGTTCACCGGGGCGGAGCGGCGGCGCGAGGGGCGTTTTCAGTCTGCGGACAAGGGCACCATCTTCCTCGACGAGATCGGCGAGACGTCGCTGGCCATGCAGGCCAAGCTGCTGCGCGCCATCCAGGAGCGCGAGATACAGCGCGTGGGCAGCGACCAGACGCTTCGGGTGGACGTGCGCATCATCGCCGCCACCAACCGTGACCTGTGGGCAGAGGTGGAGGCGGGGCGCTTTCGGCAGGACCTGTACTACCGGCTCAACGTGGTCACCCTGCACGTTCCGCCCCTGCGCGAACGGGTGGAGGACATCCCCCTGCTTGCGGGGCACTTTCTGCGCAGGTTTACCGAAAAGAACGGCAAGCCGGTGAAGGGCTTCACCCCGCAGGCCATGGACAGGCTGCTCAAGCACGGCTGGCCGGGCAACGTGCGCGAACTGGAAAATGCCGTGGAGCGCGCCGTGGTGCTGCTGGTGGGGGAATACGTCAGCGAACGGGAACTGCCGCAGAACATCGCGGACGGGGATGAAGACATGCCGTGCGCGGTGCCCCGGTTCAATGGCATGACGCTGGAGGAAATAGAGCGGGCCGCCATACTGGACGCCATGGACGCCTCGGAGGGCAACAAGAGCGAGGCCGCCCGGCGGCTGGGCATAACCCGCAAGACCCTGCACGCCAAGCTGAACCGCTACGCCGACGGCGAGCCGTGATGCCGTGGGGCGGGGCATGCAAACCGGCCATCGGCTTGTCCCGCGCGCCTGCCCCCCAGCGCGCTGCCATCCGCAACGAAAAGGCGGCCGGAACCCTTTCGGATTCCGGCCGCCGTGCGTTTCGATGCGGCGCGTGCCCGGCTGTGCGCCGTGCGCCAACGTCCCCCGGTCCATGCGCCTTTCGGCTGCTGGCCCTTCGGCTACTTGCTCTTCTTCTTCGCCGCTTCCATCTGGTAACGCTTCTGGGCGGCCAGGATGGTCTTGCGCAGGCGGATGGACAGGGGGGTCACCTCCACCATTTCGTCCTCGCGCACGAAGTGCAGGGCGCGCTCCAGGGTCATGGGCCGCACGGGGGTAAGGATGACGTTCTCGTCCTTGCCCGAGGCGCGCATGTTGGTGAGCTTCTTTTCCTTGGTGGGGTTCACGTCGATGTCGTTTTCGCGGTTGTGTTCACCGCAGATCAGCCCTTCGTACACCGGGTCGCCGGGCACGCAGAACATTTCGCCGCGCGGCTCCAGGTTGAACAGGGCGTACGCCACGGCATTGCCCGAACGGTCGGACACCAGCGAACCGGTGAACCGGGTGGGGAAGTCGCCGCGATACGGCTCGTACCCTTCCAGGTACGAGTTCATGATACCGGTGCCCTTGGTGTCGGTAAGGAATTCGTCGCGGTAGCCGATAAGCCCGCGCGAAGGAACGGAAAATTCCAGTCGCACGCGGCCCGTGCCGTTGTTGGCGCAGTTGGTCATGCGGCCCTTGCGGATGGACAGCTTTTCGGTAACCACGCCCATGAACGTTTCGTCGCAGTCCACGTACAGGTGCTCGATGGGTTCCAGGCGCTCGCCGTTCTGCTCGCGCATGATGACTTCCGGTCGGCCCACGCACAGTTCGAAGCCTTCGCGGCGCATGGTCTCGATAAGGATGGCCATCTGGAATTCGCCGCGGCCCTTCACGATGAAGCTGTCGCGCTCCTCGGAATCTTCCACGCGAATGGCCACGTTGGACAGCGCTTCGCGCAGCAGGCGTTCGCGGATCTTGCTGGACTGCACCAGCTTGCCTTCGCGCCCGGCCAGCGGAGAGGTATTGATGGTGAAGCGCATGGCCACGGTGGGTTCGTCCACGCGAATGCGGGGCAGGGCGCGCGGGGCTTCGCGGGTGCAGATGGTGTCGCCGATCTTCACGTCCTCGATGCCCGCCACCACCACGATGTCGCCGGGGTCGGCCTCGTCGGCATCGCGCAGTTGCAGCCCCTCGTAGACCTGCAGGCGGGTGACGCGCAGGGGGTTTTCCTTGCCGTCCTCGTCAATGCAGACCAGGCTGTCCTTGGCCTTGACCGACCCGTGGAACACGCGGCCCACGGCCATGCGGCCCAGGTAGTCGGAGTAGGCAAGGTCGGCCACCAGCATCTGGAAGGGCTCCGCCGGGTCGTACATCGGGCCGGGCATTTCCTTGACGATGGTCTCGAACAACGGCGAAAGGTCCACCTGCTCGTCCTCAAGGCCGTGCATGGCCACGCCTTCGCGGCCAATGGCGTACAGCACGGGAAATTCCAGCTGCTGTTCGTTGGCGTCCAGGTCGATGAACAGGTCGTAGATTTCGTTCAGCACTTCCTGCGGGCGGGCGTCCTTGCGGTCGATCTTGTTGACCACCACGACCACCTTCAGGCCGGCTTCCAGCGTCTTGCGCAGCACGAAGCGGGTCTGGGGCAGGGGGCCTTCGGATGCGTCCACCAGCAGGATGGCGCCGCTGGCCATGGACAGGGCGCGCTCCACCTCGCCGCCGAAGTCGGCGTGGCCGGGGGTGTCGATGATGTTGATCTTCACGCCCTGCCACGACACGGCGCAGTTCTTGGCGGCAATGGTGATGCCGCGCTCGCGTTCCAGGTCCATGCGGTCCATGACGCGGTCGTCCATCTGCTGGTCGGCGCGAAACACGCCGCTCTGGCGAAACAGGGCGTCCACGAGGGTGGTCTTGCCGTGGTCAACGTGGGCGATGATGGCGACGTTGCGCAACCTGTCGTTGTGCACTGCGGTGCTCAAGGGAGATTCTCCTGGCGGGATGGGCTTCGGCCACGGGCGGGGCAGGGCCTCTGGCCCGGCGCGGCTGGTGGCTTGTGGGGGAAGACGCGTTCCCGCATGCGGCGGGGAGGCGGGGCGGGGCGACAACACGGTGTCTGTGCGGTGACCCGGCGAGGGGCAAAACCCGGATACGGCGTGTCGCGGACGGCATGCATACACCTACGCGGGTCGAGTGGCAAGCGTGTGTCGGCGGATTGGAATGATAAAGGAAAGCCGGGGCGGGGTCGGGTGATGGCGGGGAATGGCACAATGCACAGGGACACGCGGTATACCTGTCATTGCAAGGCGATATCGCCATGTGCAGTGGATGTGGCGTCGTAACGGCTCCGGGCGGAGGGTGCCGGTCATTCCAGAGTGCGAGGGCATGCCAGCCTGTGGACTGTTGTTACCATCTCAGGTCATGGCGAACGCGCCGCGAACAGACCGACGGTAAAGGCACGCCCTAGAGCTTTGCCAAGGCTACGGGAGCCTTGCGCGCATACGCATTCAGCCGGGCAGATCGCCCGGAGGCGCCTGCGCCGCAGGGAAGCTGCCCGGCGTAAGAATGCGGCGCATGACAACCGGGGTTCCAAGGGGCGGAGCCCCTGGAGCGCGGGGGTGCAGGGGGCTCTCGCTCAAGAGCCCCCTGCCCACGCCGGAGGCGGCCCAAACCATGTATCAGTATATCCCGTCATAAAAGGCGAAACTCTTGCGCCACCGCCAGCAGTAATCCCAAGCCTACACCCTCTCCACCACCGCCGCCACCAGCCGGGCCAACTTGGCCCCGGCCTCGCCCGCCACGCGGATGACCTCTTCCAGCGGGGCTTCCTTCATGCAGTCGGGCAGGTTCTTGTTGGTCAGGCACGAAATGCCCAGCACCCGCAACCCCATGTGCCGCGCAGCGATCACTTCCAGCACCGTGGACATGCCCACGGCGTCGGCGCCCAGTTGTCGGTACATGCGGGTTTCCGCCGGGGTTTCCATCTGCGGGCCGGGCACCCCCACGTACACGCCGCGCTCCAGCCGAACGCCAAGGCGCGCCGCCTCATCCATGGCGATGCGGCCCAGCGCCGCGTCGTAGGGGGCGCTCATGTCGGGAAAGCGCGGTCCCCAGGCGTCGTGGTTGGGGCCGGTCAGGGGGCTGCGCCCGGTGAAATTGATGTGGTCGGTGATCAGCATCAGGTCGCCCGCGTCCCAGCGCGGGTTCAGCGCGCCCGCCGCGTTGGTGATGACCAGCACCTCCACGCCCAGCGCCGCCATAACCCGCACGCCCATGCACACGTCTTCCGGTGCGTAGCCTTCGTACAGGTGGCAGCGTCCCTGTTGCAGCACCACGTCCACCGTGCCGATGCGCCCGAACAGAAACCGCCCTTCGTGCGAGGCCACCGTGGACTGCGGAAAGCCCGGCACCTGCGAATAGGGCAGGGGGCAGGCGTCGGTCAGGGCGTCGGCCAGGCCGCCCAGGCCGGTGCCGCACACCACGCCCACGCGGGGGCGGGGGGCGTGTCCGGTCTTGCCGGACATCACCGACAGGCCAGACAGGCCGGACAGCGCGGAAGTGATAACGGATGCCGCATTCTGGACATTTTTCGGGTTTTGCATAAGATCACCGACATTATTGATTGTGCGCGAACGGTGGGGGGCCACCAGACCGGTCATTCCGGTCCGCACTGCCTGCGCCCATAGGGGGAACTTGGCGGCGCAGCACAGCGAACAGGCAGGATGTTAGGCCGAACCTATGGATATAGCAACTTTTTTCGGTGTGCTCACAGGCTTCGGCCTGGTCATTGGCGCCATCCTGATGGGGCCCGAGCCGGGGAAATTCTTCGACATCGCCAGTGTGATGATCGTCTTCGGGGGCACTTCCGCATCCATCCTGGTCACCTTTCCGCTGGAAGAAGTGATGCAGGCGGTGCGGGGCGGTTGCAAGGCCTTCGGCAGCAAGCGGGTGCAGGCGCAGGACGTGGTGAACACCATGGTCCGCATCGCCGAGATCAGCCGCCGCGAAGGGCTCATCGCGCTCGAGAACGTGCAGACCGAAAACGCCCTGATCAAGAAAGCCTGTCAGCTCATCGCCGACAACGCCGACCCCGGCCTGATCCGGGGCACGGTGGCCATCGAGATCGCCTCCATGAAGCGGCGGCACAACGTGTCCATCGGCGTGTTCAACCGGCTGGCGGGGTATTCCCCGGCCTACGGCATGATCGGCACGCTCATCGGCCTCGTGCAGATGCTGGCCACGCTCAACGATCCCTCGTCCATCGGTCCGGCCATGGCCGTGGCCATCATCACCACCTTCTACGGGGCGCTGCTGTCCAACCTGCTGTTTCTGCCCATCGCGGGCAAGCTGAAGGCGCGCAGCATGCAGGAGGAACTGCACCTGCTGGTCATCTTCGAGGGCGCGAAATGCATCCTTGAGAACAACAACCCCAGGCTGGTGTACGAGAAGCTTTCCTCGTTCCTGCCCCCCAAGGAGCGCAAGGATGGCAGATGACGACGATCTGGACATGGAAGCCGAAGCCGACGAGCCACCCCAGGAATGGCTGGCCACCCTTGCCGACGTTTCCATGCTGCTGCTGTGTTTCTTCATCCTGCTTTTTGCCCTGTCCACCATCGACAAGACCAAGATAACCGAGACCTTCGATTCGGTTCGCACGGTATTCGGCGGCAAGGACAAGGAACTTTCCACCTCTGCCGTGCGCAGCGAGGATACGGGCGCGCTGCTGGAATCGGTGCGCCTGCAGCGCCAGATCATCGAAGCCCAGCGCAACACCTATTCGGAAATGCGCACCTATTTCACCAAGAACGGGGTGGAGGGCGTCATCGGCGCGGTGTTCGACGAGGGCATCATAACCCTGCGTATTCCCGCGGAAGTCATGTTCGCTCCTGGTGAAACGGACCTCAGCCCACAGGCCGAGCGCTACCTGAAACCGCTGGCCGACCTGTTCGTGCGCAAGAAGGACCAGTCCATAAATATCCGGGGGTTTACGGATGACTCGCAACCTAGTGCAACGTCAAGATTCCGGGATAATTGGGAACTTTCTTCGTTGCGCGCGGTGAGCGTATTACGCTATTTCCTGAAAGCGGGCATCGACTCCAAGCGGTTGACAGCCACCGGGCTTGGTGAGTTAGACCCCCTCTTCCCGAACACCACGGAAGAAAACCGGGCGCGCAACAGGCGCGTGGAATTCATGCTGGAACGCCGGGTGACCAAGTGACGCCAGACGACCACGTGGCGCGAGGGGGGCATGCACACAACCGGGGGGTGTCGGGGATGGCGATGACGACGCACGACGAATTTGACGATTTCGATTTCACGCTGCCCTCGGACGTCGAGGGCGAACGCCGGGCCTACCGCACGTCGGTACCTGGTCTCGAAGCAAGCGTGGCGGGGAAGGACGGCACATTCCCCGTGGAAAACGTGAGCGCGGTGGGCATTGCCATGCATGTCTCCGGCCACGCCTTTGCGGAAGGGGAGAACCTTCGGGTCGATCTGCTGATCCAGGGCAAGCCCTACATCACCGCGCTGCCCGCCAAGGTGGTGCGGCTGGGCGAGGGCAGCCTGGTCGGGTGCGAATTCGCCTCGCCGGATTTCTGGCAGGAATCGCGCTTGGACAAGCTGGTGCTTGAGGTTCAGAAGCGGATGATCGCCCAGCGCAAGGCGGAATCCGAAAAACGTGATGCGCAGGCCGCAGGGCAGCTCCGCGATGGCGGGTCTGTCCCCAATGCGCCAGAGGGTGCTTCCGGGAATGCTTCCGGAGGCGCCTCCACTGGCGCGGGCTGTTCCACCAGATTCTCGGTGGACAGCGCCGCCGGGACGGAACTGGACGTCTGACGGCCGTGCGCGGGCATGAGGGTGCCCGTGCTGCGGCTGGCGATGGTCCGGTGTCGCGGTGGCATCGTGCGGCCTATGAAAATGTAACAACCATATCGAGGGACATTGGTGCAGACGAAAGACCATAAGGTGCTGGTGGCGAACAGAGGGGAAATCGCCATTCGCATCGTTCAGGCCTGCCGCAAGCTGGGTCTGGCTTTCACGTGCGTGTACACGGCGGAGGACGCCGCGTCGGGCCATGTGCGCATTGCCCGCGAACTGGGGGGCGACAAGAGCCTCTACCGCGTCTCCTCCTATCATGATGCCAACGAACTCATGGCCGTTGCCGACGATGCGGGCGCCACCGCCGTGCATCCGGGTTACGGCTTTTTCGCCGAAGACTACCGCTTTGCCCGCCGCGTTTCCCAGCGCGATCGCAAGCTTATCTTCATCGGCCCTTCGTGGCGGGTAATCCGCGAACTGGGCGACAAGATCAATACCAAGCGCCTCGCGCGCAGTCTGGGCGTGCCCACCGTGCCCGGTTCCGACCGGCCCATCTACGACGAGATGGAGGCGGAAAAGGTGGCCCAGAGCCTGTTCGAATTCCAGGAACAGCAGGGCATCCGCAAGCCGCTGGTGCTGGTCAAGGCTTCGGCGGGCGGTGGCGGCATGGGCATCGAAGAGGTGTACGACATCGACCTCTTCCGCTCCGTGTACCGGCGCATCCGCAACTACGCCCTGCGTCAGTTCAAGGACGAGGGCGTGCTCATCGAGCAGCGCATCCGCGACTTCAACCATCTGGAAGTGCAGGTGGTGTCCGACCGCAGCGGGCGCAACCCCGTGCATTTCGGCACCCGCAACTGCTCCATCCAGTCCACGGGCCTTCAGAAGCGCATAGAGATTGCCCCCGGTTTCGATCCTTCGTCCATCGAATACGGTTTCGACGCGGCCCAGGTGCTGCGCGACATAACCCAGCACTCGCTGGCCATGGCGCGCAAGGTGGGCTACGACAACGTGGGCACCTGGGAATGGATCGTCACCCGCGACGGCCGCCCCTTCCTGATGGAAGTGAACACCCGCATTCAGGTGGAGAACGGTGTGTCCGCCACCATCGCCCGCGTGCGCGGGCAGAAGGGCGTGGATATCATCGCCGAGCAGATCCGCATCGGCCTTGGCGAGCCGCTGGGCTACGGGCAGGAGGACATCACCTTCGAAGGCGTGGGCATCGAATACCGCCTCATCGCCGAAGACCCGGACAACCGCTTCACCCCGTGGGTGGGCCGCGTGGACGGCTTCGGCTGGCCCGAGCGCCCCTGGCTGGCCATGCATACCCACGTGCCCAGCGACGACCCCTACGACATCCCCACCGAGTTCGACCCCAACCTGGCGCTGGCCATCATCTGGGGCAAGGACCTTGCGGAAGCCCGGGAACGCGGCGTCGAATTCCTCGACACGCTGGTGCTGGAAGGCGCCAACAACGCGGGCGAGCCGCTGCGTTCCAACGTCCGGTTCCTGCGGGACAACACCGGGCGCATCCTGAAGTTCTAGGGGCAGTTTCCGAATTGTCCTTTCGTCCGTTGGCACATGGCCGACGAACGAGAGTCCTGCTTTGGAAGCAGCCCCAAGGCAAGTTCTGCACGGCCAGTTCGCCGGATGCCCGGCCCCGGCCATCGCCGTCCGCCACCCACACCGGCGGACACGCGGCAGCCTTCGTCCGCCACGGCACCGGCGCACGGATGTCCACCGCCAAGCATGCTACCCGAACCCGCCGGAACTGCGGGGAAGCGACATATGGATACCGAAAAGAGAACGCAGCACCTCGCCGAACGTCTGGGATACATCCGCGACGTGTTCGGCGGAAAGCACAACGAGAACATCGCGCTCCTCGAGTCCAAGCTGCAGGAATTCAACCTGCGCCTGTCCGAGGGCTCCATCAGCGACGAAAACGCCGCGCTGACCACCCTTGAAGACCTGTTCGACTTCGTGGAGCGCAAGCTGGAAGCCGAACTGACGCCCATGGACAAGGTGCGCATCGTGCGGCACCCGCAGCGCATCTGCCTGCGCGACATCCTGGAAAACGTCTACGACAATTACACCGAAATCGGCGGCAAGGACGAACACTCCATCGATCCTTCCATGCTCATCGCCCGCGCCTACATCACCCGGCGCAGCGGCAAGAAGACCATCAACCAGCCGGTTCTGGTCATCGGGCAGGAAAAGGGGCACGGAGAGGAATTCCGCAACGGCGGTTCGGTGAAGCCGTGGGGCAACGCCAAGGCCCTTCAGTACATGAAGGTCGCCGAAACCGAAGGCATCCCCATCCACACCTACGTCTTCACGCCAGGCTCCTACCCGGTGGAGGACTACCCCGGCGCGGCCCAGCAGATTGCCCGCAACCTGTACGAAATGGCGGGCCTGCGCGTGCCGGTCATTGCCGTGTTCTCGGAAGGCGGCTCCGGCGGGGCAGAGGCCATCGGTCTTTCCGATCGCCGTCTGATGCTTTCGCACGGGTACTATTCGGTCATCTCGCCCGAAGGGGCGGCAGCCATCGAAGGCCGCCTGCGCCACGGGCAGCGCGCCGCGCCCGAGCTGATCGAAAAGTGCGCCCAGCAGCTGCGCATCACGGCAGAAGACAACCTGCGCATGGGCTACATCGACCATGTGGTCACGGAACCGCCGCTCGGCGCGCGCCCGTACCACTACGACTTCTTCCGGGGCCTGCGGCAGGAGATCATCCGCGCCACGGACGAGGTGATCCTGGGCGTGAAGGGCTTTGCCCCGTTCCGGGCCATGGTGCTGCGCCGCCGTCGCGGCAAGGCCGAAACCATGGACCTCGACAACATGTATGTGCGCTGGAGCCTGTCGTCGTCCGCCAAGGACCGGCTGGTGTCCCGCCGCCATCGCAAGTTCAACCGCCTGGCCCGCAACGCCGCGCGCGACAGGCGCCCCGTGCTGCGCAAGCTGTCCAACATGGGCTGGGACGCCTGGTGGGACATCTACTCCTACTTCAAGTACGACCTGCTGCGTAAGCACCAGCAGAAGATCGCCTACCTCGTGGAAGAGGTGGAGGCCGAAGCTCAGGTGCTGATGGAAAAGGTGGCCGCCCCGTGGCGCAAGATCACCTGCGCGCTGCCCGGCGGCGCGTGCCAGAGCAGCGAACAGACCGAACGCGAACTGACCACCCTGTCCGACTGGGACGAGGAAGGCCAGCGCAACGGCAATTGGAGCTACGTCAGCCCCCGCGCCAAGGAAGACCGCGCCATCACCTGCCCCAACGCGGACAGCCACGGCTGCCTCGACCTGTGGGCGCCCGACCTGTTCGGCGAATTCGCCGGGGTGTGCACCTACTGCGGACACCACTTTCCCATGGAATACCAGTGGTACCTGCACAACGTGTTCGATGAAGGGTCCATCTTCGAGTTCAACGCGGAAATCGAGGCGGGCAACCCCCTCGGCTTCGAAGGCTTTGACGTCAAGCTGGAGCAGGCCAAGAAGCAGACCGGCCTCAAGAGCGGCTGCGTCACCTTCGAGGCGCGCATCGACAACGTGAAGCTGGTGGTGGCCATGCTGGTGGCCCCGTTCCGGGGCGGCTCCGTGGGTGCGGCAGAGGGCGAAAAGTTCGTCCAGGCCGCCGAGCGCGCCAAGAAGAAGCGCTATCCCTTCCTGGCCTACGTGCACGGCACCGCTGGCATCCGTATCCAGGAAGGCACCAACGGCGTCATCCAGATGCCCCGCTGCACCATGGCCGTGCGCCGCTACATCGAGGCCGGGGGCCTGTACCTCGTGCTGTACGACACCAACTCGTACGCCGGGCCGCTGGCCAGCTTCCTGGGCTGCTCGCCCTACCAGTTCTCCATCCGTTCGGCCAACATCGGCTTTGCCGGGCCGGGCGTCATCAAGGAGACCACGGGCGTGGACATCCCGCCGGACTACCACAGGGCCTATCGCGCCCTGTCGCGCGGGCACATCCAGGGCATCTGGGACCGCCGCGACGCGCGCATGAACCTGAAGCAGGCCCTTCTGACCATGGGCGGCCGCAACCTCTACTACCGGTAGCCCGCGCCACGGCAAGGAACAGGTGAGACAGTGTTCGACATCACGCAATTGCTGGATGAGATAAAGGCGTCTCCCTACGAGGAGATCGTCGTCGCCGCGCCGCATACCGGCGTGGTCACGTTCGCCGACGTACGCGAAGGCTCCCGGGTCATCGGGCCTTCCGGCACGTGGAAGGAAAAGAAGGGTACGCTGCTCGCCACCATCGAGCGCGAGCGCAACCAGAAGCCCATCCACGCCGTGGAAAAGGGCGAGGTCAAGGAAGTGCTGCGCCACCTGGAAGGCACCTTCGTCGAGGCGGGCACCCCCCTCGTGCGGCTGCGCCACTTCCTGTCCAAGGACGAGGTACTGGCCATCATCCTGAAGAAGGCCCTGCACCTCTTTGTCGCGCCGGAACGCGCCAAGTACTACTTCGCGCCCGACGTGGACAAGAAGGTCAAGGCCTCCGGCGCAAGCTCCGTTTCGCTGCACGAAGGCATGGACCTGTTCATCATGTCGCGCATGAAGCGCGAGGCCTCGCTGGCCTATTCCGGCCCCAGCGGCGTCATCTACGCCGTGTACTTCCAGCACAACGAAAACGTGGATGCGGGCCAGCCCCTCATCGGCGTGTGCCCGCCGGACCAGCTGTCGCTCATCGAGGACGTGGTGGCCCGCGTGCAGACCGAGTGGGAAGAGCGGGAGTAAGCCATGGGCAAGGTGTTGCAGGTGCGCGTGTGGGCTTCCACCTACCGCGACGAGGACGTGGAAAAGGCCTGGCCGCTGCTTGTGGCCCTTGTCTGGCCCGAACCCTTCGTCCGGCCCGTGGCCGGGCAGGTGCTTGGCCCCGCAGACCGGCGCGGCGTGCTGGAACTGGTGCAGGCCCTTGACGACGGGCTGCGCTTTGCCGGGTGGGATGCCCCCGTGCGCGACGCCCTGGCCGACCGCGTGCCCGCCATCGTGGCCCTGCGCGACAAGCTGGACGCCGCCCTTGCCGAATGGGACGCCCGCACCGCCAACCGCATCACCGACGAGCTGGAAGAAGCCCTGGATCAGGCCGAAAAGGCGCTGGTGAAGGCGAAGTAGAGATGAAGCCGATTCCTTTTTAAGAGGGAAAGGCAGGAAAGATAACGGGGGGAAGGGGAGGACACTTTGAAAAGTGTCCTCCCCTTCCCCCCGACCCCCTTCCCCTCCCACAAACTTTTTGGTTGGGGGTAGGGGAGTAAGGCGGGGTGTGTTGCCAGCATTCCGGGCTGTGTGCGGCCCCGCTCGAGCAGGGCAGGGGATGACCAAGGCCCGCCTTCGCCGCGCCGCACGGTTGCGACAAAATGCATCCCACGGTATCACCTCATGGGGATGGCGCACGCCGTCCCGCCCCCACGCATACAAAGCAGACCATCGCAAGGAAATACGCATGCTCAACAAGGTCATGATCATAGGACGTCTCGGCCGCGACCCCGAACTGCGCTACGCCCAGAACGGTACCCCCATCGCCAACCTGCGCATCGCCACCGACGAATCGTACACCGACCGCGACGGCAACAAGGTCGACCGCGTGGAGTGGCACACCGTGGTGGTCTTTCAGCGCGCGGCGGAAAACTGCGCCAACTACCTTGGCAAGGGCAGTCTTGTCTTTGTCGAAGGCAGCCTGCAAACCCGCAAGTGGCAGGATCAGAGCGGCCAGGACCGCTACTCCACCGAAATCAAGGCCCAGCGCGTCCAGTTCCTCGACCGGCGCGGCGAAGGCGCGGGCGCCCAGCCCGCCGAAGGCGGCGGCGCTCCCCGCCGGTCCTATCAGCAGCCCACCGGTGGTCAGGGCGGCG
>NZ_VSMK01000131.1 GCF_011682075.1 Nitratidesulfovibrio liaohensis | reverse complement strand
CGCGCCGGGTCAAGCCGCGAGGGGGGCGGTCAGGTCACGGCGCGCGGTCAGGCATGCCGACACGCCTGACCGAGTCGGCGTGTGTGCATGGCGTGGCCGGTGCCGTCCGCCACTGTGGTCCGCCAGTGTCGTCTGGCGATCGCGGACGGCAGATGCGGAAGGGGGGCTTGTTCCGGCGGGCGTGGGGTGCGTCCTCAGCGTTTGGGGGGCAGCAGCGACAGCCACTGCGGCGCTTCCTGGGAAGGCTCTGGGGCGGACTCTGCCGCGCGTTCCGCCGGGGCGGGGCGAGCGTGTTCGCGTATGTGGGCGGCCTGCTCGTTTTGTTGCGCCTGTCCATGGGGCGCGGGCGGCGCCTCCGTTCCCTCCGGCCCGCTCGCTTCTGGGGCGGGCACGGCTGATACCGGCGGCTGGCCGGAAGTTGCCGACATGTCCCACAGCGACGGCTGGCGGATTTCCGGGGTCATGCTGACCGCAGCGGGCACGGCGCGTGGTGCCGGTTCGGCCTCGTCGTCTGGCAGGGACAGCGATTCCGGGGCGTGCTGGGGCATGTCCATACCACTGTCCGGCCCGTAAGCCCCGCTGGTGTCCGGCCCATCATCCTCGCTGGCGCAGGGGCCATCGGCCGGGTCAAAACCGCTGCAATCGCCCGGGTCTTGCCATGGCAGATCCCTGAAGGCTTCGGGCAGGATCCCGGATGGCATCTCGGGCATCGTATCAAGCAACGTCTCGGGCTCCGTCCCCGGTGCCATGTCCAATTCGGGTGCCATGTCTGGCAGGCCGCCCCAGACCGTTTCCGGGCCGGTGTCCGCATCGTCCATGAATTCCTGTTCGGCCCAGGAATCGGCCCACGGTACGGCGCTGGAATCAGGTTGCCCATTCATGAGGCCACCCGGTTCGTCGTCCGGTGTCAGTTTCTTTGGCACAAGCGCGTCCGGCGCAAGTTCGTCTGGCGCAAGTTCGTCTGGCGCAAGCTCGTCCGGTTCGTCAGCAAGAAGGTTGTCCGCCAGATCGACTGGCTGTTCCGGCGCGTGCTCGGGGCTGACTTTCGTAAGAGGGAGCAACTGTTCGCCATCCGGCATGTCCGGCGTATCAGGCGTATCGGAAGTGTCAGCCGTATCGGGCGTGTCAGACGCATCGGGCGCATCAGGCGTGTCAGACACATCAGGCGCATCGGGCGCATCGGGTACGGACGGAACGGGTGACGACTCCACGGCGTACACCTCGCCTGGCTGTCCTGTGCTGTCCGGACGCTCCTTGGCATTGGCGGCGGGTTTGGGCGGTTCCAGGATGGTAGCCACGTCCGCCATGGGGCAGGGGAAGTCCCAGACGGCCTCCGGGCGGGCCTTGGTCCCGGCGGCGTCCGCACAGGCGGCGCGGCACAGCTCCATGAAGGTGTCCATGTACGGAGACACCCACTTGCCCCGGTGGCGCACCATGAGCACCGCCGTTTCAAAGGGCTGGTCCGCCCAGGCCAGCGCGCGCAGGGTACCCGCGCGCAGTTCGTCGCGCACGACGGCCTCGGGCAGCAGGGTAATCCCCACGCCGGATGCCACGCAGCCGCGCAGGGCCGACGCGCTGGAAAATTCCAGCCCGGCGGCGGGCTGCACGCCTTCGGCTGCCAGGGCTTCCTCGATCACCGTGCGGTAGGCGCAATCCGCCGTGGACAGCACCAGCGTGACGCCGTGCAGGTCGCGGGCGGTGACGCGTTCGCGCGTGGCCAGTGGGTGATGCGGCGCGGCCACCAGCACCAGCGGTTCCATGCCCAGGGCTTCCACGTTCAGGTCGCCGCCGCGCACGCTGTCGGCCATGACGAAGGCCAGGTCGGTGATGCCCTGGCGCAGATCCTTTTCAAGCCCGTTCAGGGTGCATGCGGTCAGGTGCAGGGCCACTTCCGGGTGGCGGCGGCGAAACGCGGCGATGACCGGCGGCAGGCGGTACGCGCAGAGCGATTCAGGCACGCGCACCGTCAGCAGGCCGCGCAGTCGCGATTCTCCGGTAACCCATGCCCTGGCCTCGTCTTCCACGTCGATGAGCTTGGCCGCGTACTGGACCAGCCGCTCGCCCGCTTCCGTCAAGGCCACGCGGCGGCCCAGCCGTTCGAACAGCCGGACGCCCAGTTCCGTTTCCAGCGCGGCGATGCGCGCGGAAACCGTGGATTGTGCGGCGTTCAGCTCCGTCGCCGCCCGATGGAAGCTGAGCAGGCGCGCCACTGCTGCAAAGGTTCTGAGGTCGCGTAGTTCCATGTCCGTCCTCTTGATCGTTCGGAAACCGCGATTGACCGCATCGAAAGGTATCGTTGGATTCGATTTTGAGCAACGTGTATGCGGCGCATTAGATATTTGGTGACAGCGCGATACGCCGGACAGCACGTAAAACAGAGGGTATCTTCGTGGAAACTGATGCAGCGCGGGAGCAGGCGCGGGAAATTTTCAAGGCCGGGTTCAATTGCGCCGAGGCCGTGTTTCTGGTCGTAACGCAGGCATTCGGCCTTGATGTTCCGGCGCAGGTGCGGCTGGCCACTGCCTTTGGGGGCGGCGTGGGCCGGTGCAAGGAGGAAATGTGCGGGGCAGTGGCTGGGGGCGTGCTGGCCATAGGCGCACTGTGCGGACGCGAACGCCCCGGAGCCAACTGGGATCTTGCGGCGCGGCTGGCCCGCACGGTGCGCGAGGATGCGCTGGCCGCGCATGGCAGCATTCGCTGTTGCGATTTGCTGCACGCCTTTGGCGAACAGACCGACATGCAGGCCTGCATCCGGTTTACCACCATGGTTGCCGGGCAGGTGGTGGCACGGCTGCGGCAGGCCCGGGCCGAAGGGGAGTTTGTGTCACCCGTGGTGCGGCAAGGTGCGGCATGGTGGCCTGACAGGCCGTGCGGCGGCCTGATCGGCAGGAGGGATTGAAGCAGGGTGCGATTGCGCCATTCGATGGATGGCTGCGCAATGCCCCGGCATGGCCGCAGGCTCCGGCATGGACGCGGCCCGGTCCTTGTCGCAACGGACCCAACGCAAGCGGGGCGCCCCTTTCGGAGCGCCCCGCCTCATTTTTCGTGATCTTGTCCGGTTACCCGGCAGCCTTGGCGTCGTCGCAGCCGGACATGGTGCACACCACGTTGCGGCCATTGGCCTTGGCCAGGTACAGCGCCCGGTCGGCCTCGCGCACCAGTTCCTCCACGTTGGCGAAGGCGCCGGGGCGAAAGCCCGCCACGCCAATGCTCACCGTGGCCGAAAGCTGCACCCCGTGGTGCTGCACCCGGCACTGTTCGATGCGGTGGCGCAGCCGTTCGGCCAGCATGTGGCCCTGCGCCTCGTCCGTGTGCGGCAGGATGACCACGAATTCCTCGCCACCGTAGCGGGCCGCGAAGTCCGTGGTGCGGATGGAGTTGCGCAGCACGTCGGCCAGTTCGCGCAGCACCGCATCGCCCGCAAGGTGGCCATAGGTGTCGTTGATGGCCTTGAAGTGGTCCAGGTCCAGTAGCAGCAGGCTCATGGCGTGGCCGTAGCGGCGGTGCCGTTCGAATTCGGTGCGCAGCCGTTCGTCCAAGCTGCGGCGGTTGTGCAGCCGGGTCAGTGCGTCGTGGTCGGCCTGCAACTTCACCTCGCGATAGACCATGGCGTTCTTCAGCGCCAGGGCAAGGTGCTTCATGGCCGAATCCAGTGCCTGGGCCTGGTCCTTGCCCATGGTCTGGCTGCCGTCGGTCAGGATGGCCAGTGCTCCCATGGCTTCGGTACCGGTGCGCAACGGCATCAGGATCACCCGGCCGGGCACGGGGGGCTGCCCGGGGTCCACGGCGCAGCCGGCGGCGTCAAGCAGTTCGGCCATGCCGGGCACGTGGGTGACGCGGTAGCCCGCCACGGGGGCGTTGCCCAGGCGCCGTGCCGATTCCAGCAGCAGGTCCACCCACTGCACGTTCACCGGGCAGTCTGGCGCGGTAGCCACGAACAGCTCCGCCTCCAGCGCGCCTCCCTCGGGCACAGGGGGCCAGAAGATGCCGTGCACCGCCGTTACCGGCAGCAGCAGCGAAAGATCTTCACGCACCTTGCCCAGGATTTCCGCAGGGTCCAGACTTTCGGTGGCCCGCGTCAGAAAGGTCACCAGGAATGACAGGGTGTCGTTCTTGCGGGCCAGCATTTCGCGCTCAAGGAATATCTCGCGCGTCATGCGCAGGATGTCGTGGTACAGGTTGCGCGTTTCCACCGCGCGGCGCAGCACGTCCAGCACGCGGGCTCGGGTGAGCGGCGGTTTGATGACATCGGTGAAGCTGCTGTCCAGCGCCCGTTCTATTTCCTCGCGCGAGTAGCCGGGCTCCAGCACCAGCACGCGCGGGACAAGGTCGAGATGCTGCGATTTGCCTTCGCGCTGGCTGGCGATGGCGGTCCACGCTTCGGACGTGAGCCAGAACAGGCACGGATCGTCGCGCTCCATTTCCAGGGCGGACGGCGCACGCCCCGGAGGCAGGGCGACGATGCGGTAGTCGCTGCCCGCGTGGGCGGCCAGCAATCCCGCATCGGCCTTGGAAAGGCCCATGGTCCACATGGCATGTTGCGGTGTCTTTTTCATGGTCCGGTCTCCCCCCCCAGGGGTGTGCGGCGTGGGAACAAGGTCATGCATTGCGGGGCCCGTGCCGGTTGCGGCGCAGGGCTCGGCAGGCGTCGGAAACGCGACGTTGCACGGGATGTAGCAAGAACTGGTCCATGTTGCGTGTGATGCGGAGCAGACGCGGTTGGGCCGGGTAGGGACGGACGGATGGTGGACGAACAGTGGACAGCAGCGGCAAGCTTTGCCGGGGGCGGGCAGGGCAGGATTGAGGGCAGGCGTGTGCGTGATTGGGGCATGCGGTACCGGGCGTGGAAGAGACAGGTCCGGGCTCGGGCTGGGTGCAGGGCGCGGGGCCTCCAAACGGTTTGACAGCCTCGACAAGTTGTGTCTTTGCTGCACCATGAGCACCAAACGCGCCTGGGGTACCCTGCACCCCTTCCTTGAAACCGGAGAGATCATGGGCCGTCCCGTGGCCAATGCGGGTTTCATGCGGGCGTTGCTGCGGGCCGACCCGTTTCCGGAGTACCATTTCTTTCTGCCGGGACTGGACGTGGCCAAAGCCACGGAAACCCGCCTGCGCGAAGAATTTCCGGCCATCGTCTCGCGCAACGGGTTCCGGGTGTCCACCCGCAACGATCTGGCCTGGATGCTGGCGCGCAAGCCCTACCACTGCTTTCACCTGTCGGACAGCGTCACCGACCAGCCCCACGTGGCCCGGCTGCGCAACGCGCACGCGCCGGTGCTGTTTCCGGTGACCGGGGTCACCCATTCGCTCAGCTACGCCCGCTACCCCAGCCGGTTTCTGGCCCACCTGTGGCCGGGCACCACGGCGCGCGACGCGGTGGTGGCCACCTCCACGGCCGGGCAGGCGGTGGTGCTGCGCATGTTCGAGCACCTGCGCCGCGCCTACGGCCTGGACGAGGAGGCATATCCCGCGCCGCACGTGGAACGCATCCCCTTGGGCGTGGACGCGGACTTCCTGCACGCGGCGTCCGGTGCCGCCCATCTTCGTGGCGGGCGGCAGGGCGAGCCGCAGGGCCAGGCGGTGCTGCGGGCGGACATGCGCCAGCGGCTGGGTGTGGACGCGGAGCCGGTGTTGCTGGTGTTCGCGCGCATCGCCCACTATTCCAAGATGGACCTGTTGCCCCTGCTGCGCGCCCTGCAACGGGCAGAGGGGCTGGGCCTGGCCCGCGGCGGCTTCTTGCTGGTGGTGGCCGGGTTCGTGAAGCCGGGAGATGACACCCCGGCCCGCATCACCGGCCTGGCCGGGCGGCTGGGCATCCGCACCCGGGTTGTCCCTTCGCCATCCGACGCGGACCGGGCCGCGCTGTTCGCGGCGGCGGACGTGTTCGTGTCTCCCGTGGACAACATGCAGGAAACCTTCGGACTTACCCTCGTGGAAGCCGGGGCCGCCGGGCTGCCCGCCGTGGTTTCCGACTACGACGGCTATCGCGATATCGTGGTGCACGGCGAAACGGGATTCACCGTACCCACCCTGGCCCCGTTGGCCACGTCCGACGTGGACATGCTGGCGCCGGTGCTCTTCGACAGTCAGTACCACCTGTTGCTGGCCCAGCAGACCGTTGTGGACGTGCCGGCGCTGGCCGACGCCCTGGCCCGGCTGGCCACCGACGCGGACCTGCGCGCCCGCATGGGCGCC
>NZ_VSMK01000130.1 GCF_011682075.1 Nitratidesulfovibrio liaohensis | reverse complement strand
ACGTGGCCGGGTCGGCGCAGGTGTTCCGGGCGCGCGCCGGGTGCTGCCGCCGCCTTCACCGTGGCCAACCTGTCGGCGGCGGAAACGCCGGTGGTGACGCCCTCTGCCGCCTCGATGGTCACGGTGAACGCCGTACCGGTGCGGCTGGTGTTGCAGGCCACCATGGGCGGCAGGTCCAGCGCGTCGGCATGGGCGCCGGTAAGGCACAGGCAGACGATGCCGCTGCCCTCTCGGATCAGCAGGGCCATCTGCGCCTCGGTCAGGGTTTCGGCGGCAAAGATCATGTCGCCTTCGTTCTCGCGGTCCTCGTCGTCCACGACAAGGATGCCGCGCCCCGCGCGCAGGGCATCCAGGGCCTGCTCGACTGTTGCCAGAGGGGCCAGAGGGGCCGCCTGCGGCAACGGCGCAGGCCCGGCTTGCGGCACGGGCGTGACGGAATGCATGGGGGGGCCGGTGGTTCCGGCCGCTGCGGAAGTGGGGGACGGCTGATTCATGGCGCATCTCCTTGGCTGGAGGTCCAGAATCAGGGCGTGTGGAAACGCGGCGGGGCGGTACACCCGTGGGCAACGCACCGAGCTGGGCACCGGAGTACGCGCGAAAGACGCGCCCGCCGGAAGGCCCGCATCGGCACGCCGCATCAGCGGCCATACCGTCACGCACCACGCCTCGCCCCCTGCCGGGCAGGGATTGCCCGCGGGGTCGACTGGCGTTGCGCCGCGTCCTCTTTCATCCGGACTGTTACCGTCGGCCCCGGCATCTCACCGGGTCTGCTGACCCCGCTCCACGACGGAACGGGCGCTCGCGGGCTCTCCGGCGCGGCGTGCCGCGCGGGAATACCGCCGGTGGGGACTTTCACCCCGCCCTGAGGATTCGGGCCGGATGCTACATCCAGTGGACACGCGATGCAAGCGCGCCGAGGGAAGGTGGGGCAGATGCATGCGGGGGATGGAGGAAGGCGGCGGATACCGCACCGAAAAACGCCACCGCAGGACGCGGAAAAGTCGAAAGCCTCCTGCGGGACGGGGGGGTGTCCGTACAGAAGGCTTCCGAAAGGGGGGATCTGAAGTAACACCCCGGACCGTGGGCGGATGGGGGGGGATATCCGCCAGTGGCCCGGCACATCAGAGCCTGTGTTCGACTGCGGGGGTCGGGGGGGGGACCGCCGATATGGCTTATGTCCCGCAGTCTTCCTACCTGTTAAGCAAGCTGCGTGCCATAAAGCGCGCAACCACTAACTGCAATTATTTTCCTGTAAAACCAAACTCATGCCAGAAGTGTCGCAACGGACCTCTGGAGCGTCCCCCTTATTCCCACCCCTTACAGTGCGAAAACGCACGTGCACTTCCGCACGGTAGGGCGATCCCGCACGTCTTCATGCTGCACCCATCAAAAAGGTAGGGAAAACCCGAATTCGTGCACCGCAAACCCGGTTACTTGGAAAGCCGCCGGTGCAGGGCGAATCGCGAAATGCCCAGATATGCCGCCGCGCGGCTCTTGTTGCCGCCGAACCGCTCCACCGCCTTGCGTACCAGGCCGTCCACCAGCGCTTCCACGTCGAAGGGAGTGTCGGGCAGCGTCAGGTTGTCCGGGTCCAGCTGCCAGGTGCCGGACTGGCCGGTGGCAGCGGGCACTGGCGCGTCGACCATCCCGTGTTCGTCCAGAAAGCTCAGGTGCCGGGCGGTGAGGGCGGGGCCGTCGTGCAGCAGCACGGCGCGTTCCACGGCATTTTCCAGTTCGCGCACGTTGCCCGTCCATGGGTGGCGGCCCAGCAGGCGCAGGGCGTCGGGCGAAAGCGCGGTGAAGCGCTTCTTCTTGCGCACCGCCTCGCGCTGCAGGAACAACCCGGCCAGCACGGGAATGTCCTCTGGCCGTTCGCGCAGCGGGGGAATGCGCAGATGCCCCACCCGCAGCCGGTGGTACAGGTCGCGCCGGAACTGACCGGCTTCCACCATGGCCGAAAGGTCGCGGTTGCCCGCGCAGACCACCCTGGCCTTGAATTCGCGCCGCTTCACACCGCCCAGGCGGTAGAAGCAGCGTTCTTCCAGCACCCGCAGCAACTTGGGCTGCAAGGAAAGGGGCATTTCCGCCACTTCGTCCAGAAACAGGGTGCCCCCGCCCGCCAGTTCCAGCTTGCCCGGGGCTCCCCCGGTGCGGCTGCCGGTATAGGCCCCCGGCTCGTGGCCGAACAGCTCCGCCTCGAACAGTTCGTGCGGAATGGCCGCGCAGTTCAGGGCGATGAACGGAGTGTCGTTGCCCGATTCGCCATAATGGATGAGCCGGGCCACCACTTCCTTGCCGGTGCCCGTTTCGCCTTCGATAAGCACGGGCACGGACGGTTCGGCATGAAACACCCGCGTCTCGTCCAGCAGCCCGGACATGGAGGGCGATGCCGCCACCACTTCGCCGATGCCGGTCACCTGGCGCAGCCTGGTTCGGGCCGATTCCAGTTCGCGGCGCAGGGTGTCGGCCCGTTCTTCCACGGCCTCGTCCAGGTGCTCGCGCAACTCACGGTTTTCCATGAGCAACGACTGATGCTCGGCGCAGCGCTCCACCACCGCCGCCAGTTCACGGGCGTTGATGGGCTTGTTCAGGTAGTCGTACGCCCCACGCCGCAACGCCTCGACGGCGGTTTCCATGTCGCCGTGGCCGGTGATCAGCACCACGTCTGCCTCTGCGGTGGAGGGGTCTTCCTTCAGGTGCGAAAGTAGTGTCAGGCCGTCCATGCCGGGCATGCGGATATCGGTGATGATCAGCGGAAACCAGGTGGTCCGGGCCTCTGCCAGTGCGGCCACGGGGTCTTCGAAGGGGGTCGGTTCGTACCCCAGGTCGTGCAGGACGAGGCTGAGGCTCTGGAGGCTGGGCAGATTGTCGTCAACAATGAGTATGCGCATGTGGATGTCCTTTAGGCATCGTATCTGTCTGTCGCATTGCGTCCGGGTGTTCGGCGCAGGCGGGCCGGCAGTGTCCGGGCGAGCCTGGAAGCACGCCGAGCCCCCCGGGATGCGGCGCGCCTACCCGCCGGTGTCCGGTTCCGGCGGCGAGGCCTGGCGCAGGGCCAGGGTGAACGCGGCGCCGGTCATGGGCGGTTCACCGCCGGATACGGAAATCTCGCCGCCCCATGACTCCACGAAGCTGTGCACGATGGCGAGGCCAAGCCCCAATCCCTTGTGCGGATCCTTTGTGGTGAAGAAGGGGTCGAACACCCGGTCTTCCAGCCCTTGCAGCCCCGGCCCGTTATCGGACACGGTCAGCAGCACGCGACCCGCCGGGGCCTCGCCATCCGCTGACTTTTCCCCCTGCCCGTCGCCCGGCTCCGTCCAATCTGGCCGGTCTGGCCGATCTGGCCGGTCTGGCCGATCTGGCCGGTCTGGCCGGTCTGGCCGATCTGGCAGTTCGGGTCGTTCGGCACCACCGCGTTGCACGGGCCGGTAGGCAGCCTCGATGCGGATACGCCGGTCCTGCCCGTCCGCCGGTTCCCGGGCATCCAGCGCGTGCATGGCGTTGACCACCAGATTGATCACCACCTGCTCCAACTGCACCGGGTTGGCACGCACGGCGGGCAGATCCGGAGGCAGTACGCGGTCGATGGCCACCCGGTGGGCGCGCAGTTGCGCCCCCACCAGCCCCAGCGCCCGGTCCACCGCCGCCTCGACCTGGGTGGCCGAAAGGGCCGTGTCGCCGTGGGCCACCAGCGCCCGCATGTGGTCGATGATGTCGCGGATGCGCGCCGTCTCACCAAGGATCAGCGCAAGGCGGGCCAGCAGGGTTTCGCGGTCAGGCGCCCGGTCCTTTTCCGCCAGCATCTCCAGGCTGCCCGCGTACAGTTGCAGGGCCGACAGGGGCTGGTTGATCTCGTGGGCAATGCCCGTGGCCAGAGTACCCATGGCCTCCAGCTTGCGGGCGCGCTGCAAGCGTTCCTCCACGCGCAGCCGATCGGTCTCGTCCTCCAGCATGACAATGACCGAATCCACCCCGCCATCGCCCGCCAGGATGGGGCACGACGTCAGCCGGTACGACCGGCGCCCGCCGGGGCGGGCCGTGATCTCCAGCCGCCATTCGTGGGTTTGCCCGTCGCGGAAGGTGGCCAGGCAGGCGCAGCAGGGGCAGCGGGTGTTGTCCTCGCCGCAGTGCTCGGCCAGCATGCGGCACAGCAGCCCACCGGGCGCCGCCGCCTCGCCGAACCATTCGAGCAGGCGGGGGTTGGACGCGGTGATGCCCAGGGCCCTGTCCAGCACGGCAATGCCCAGGGTGAGGTTGTCGGTGATGGAGCGGTAGCGGCCCTCGCTTATGGACAGGGCCTCCTGCGCGCGCACCCCGGAGGTGATGTCGATGCCCAACTTGAGCACCAGGGGCGACCCGTCCACGTCCTCGAAAGGATAGGAATAGATGCGGAAGGCGGAGCGGCGTTCCGGGCAGGCCCACTCGCACACGCACAGGGTGCGCGAATCGAACACGTCGAAGGGCGGACACAGTGCGCAGGGTTGGTTCTGGCCCCGGATAACCTCGTAGCAGGGGCGGCCCACGCCGGGGCCGAACAACTGGCGGAAGCCCCGGTTTTCGTACCGGATGGAATAGTCCGGCCCCAGCAGCACCACGTAGGCGGGCAACCGGTCCAGCAGGTTGAGCAGCCGGGTCCGCTCGCTCCAGGCCGGGGCGGGCCCCTCGCTGGACTGGCTGGGCAGCGGGGTTGCCGTCAGGGTGGCGCAGAGCACCGGGCCTTCGCCACCATATCCGGAGGCCCCAAATGAGCCAGATGGGCCAGATGAGCCAGATGAGCCAGATGAGCCGGCAACTTCGGATACCCCGGGCGCAACGCCGCGCAGGGGGCGCGGCGTGACCAGCAGTTCCACCGTGGTGCCGGTTTCGCCACGCAGGGACAGGGAATACGGCGTGGGCACACCGACCGCCTGGCGGTGCATTTCGCGTTCGAGCACGGAAAGGTTACCGGGGGAGGATAGTTCGCCCACCAGGCGCGGCAGGAATTCCGACGCGGCCCATCCGGTCTGGGGCAGGATGACCGAGGCCGCATAACTGAAGCCGCCCGCGGACGTGGCTTCGGGCGGCGGTTGGCCAGCGGCACCGGAGGAACTTGCGGAACTTGGGGCACTTTGGGGACTTGAGGGGGGGGGGGGGGGGGCTGCCGGATCGGGCACATTCCTTGGCGCGGCATACGGCACGCCGGGAACATCGGCGATCTGGGACAGCAGCGCAGCCACGGGCGAGGGCAGACGGCGCGGCAGGCGCATCACCCGGCCCGCACCGGCCAGCCCACGGGAAAAGCCGTCCCCGGCGGGTGCGGATGCAAGACGGGATGCCTCCGGCGTTCCAGAGGCGTCATCCCCCTCGGATGGGGCGGGCTGTGCCGCGTGGTCGTCCGGTGCGTGCATGATGATGCCGCATAGTGTTCTTTTTCGCACACCGCGTCAAAAGCTGATTTCCGAGGGCAAATCCGTGCGATATCGCACGGATTTGATGCTCAAACACTGGATGCGAGGACGTAACTTATTTATAAGACAGCATATTGCAAGCATCTCGGACGGGGAGAAAAGGGGGGACGCGAGACAGGAAGAGGATGCCAACAGGCGGCGGATCAGCCCTGCCGCACCAGCCCGGCCAGGCACGCCACCCGTTCGATTTCCTCGTGGAAGGCGGCGGGCTGGATGGGTTTGGCCACGTAACCGTCCATGCCTGCGGCCAGCATGCGTTCGTGGTCGCCCGCCAGGGCATGCGCCGTCATGGCCACCACGGGCAGGGCCGGGCTGACACCGGGGTGCATGGAATTGCGGATGCGGCGCAAGGTTTCGAACCCGTTCATGCGTGGCATCTCCATGTTCAGCAGCACCAGGTCGAAGCGTTCCGCCGCAAGCCGAGTCAGGGCCTCCACCCCGTCCTGGGCCGTGGCGCAGGTATGCCCGCGCCGTTGCAGCAGGCGCGCGGCAATGGTGCGGGCCACCTCGCTGTCGTCGGCCACCAGCACGTGCAGCGAGCGGGCCGCCGGTTCGTCGGGCTGCGGTACGGCATGAGGGAAACCGGGATGGGGTGCGGGCCGCGCGGAAGGTCCTGCTGGTTCCGCTGGCTGCGCCACCCCAGGCGGCACCGACTGAAGCGGTGGTGCCGAAGGCACCGGGTCCAGCAGACGGACCAGTGCGCCGGGCATGGCCACAGGTCCGCGCCCCGCCGTGGGACGCGGCTCGGC
>NZ_VSMK01000129.1 GCF_011682075.1 Nitratidesulfovibrio liaohensis | reverse complement strand
GGGGCCTTTCTGACCGGCGCGGCGCGCGCCTTCGAGCAGCCCGCCATGAGCGCCCTGCTGCCCGGCCTGGTGCCGGTGATGGTGCTGCCGCGCGTGTTGGCCTTTGGCGCCGGGCTGCGCCAGGCGTCCATCATCGCCGGACCCGCACTGGGCGGTTTTCTGTGCGCCGCCGGGGCGCAGGTGGGCTACGGGGTGTGCGGCGTGGCGTTTCTGACGGCGTGTGTGGCCATCCTGCTTGTCCGCCGACCGGACACGGCGACCAGGCGCGACCCCATGACCCTGCGCTCGCTGTTCGGGGGCATCGACTACGTGCGGGGCAACCCGGTCATTCTGGGGGCCATCAGTCTGGATCTCTTTTCGGTGCTGCTGGGCGGGGCCACGGCGCTTCTGCCCATCTACGCCAGCGACATCCTGCACACCGGGCCGTGGGGCCTCGGCCTGCTGCGCGCGTCCCCTGCGGTGGGCGCGCTGTGCATGTCGGTGTACCTGGCCCGCGTGCCCATGCGGCGGCGGGTGGGGCGGCGGCTGTTTGCCGGGGTGGTGGGCTTTGGCGTGGCCACCATCACCTTCGGGCTGTCGCGCAGCTTTCCCCTGTCCATGGCCGCGCTGGCCATGCTGGGCGCCTGCGACATGATCAGCGTGGTGGTGCGCCAGACCCTGGTGCAACTGGAAACGCCGGACGAGATGCGTGGCCGGGTGGGCGCGGTGAATTCGGTGTTCATCGGCACATCCAACCAGCTTGGCGAATTCGAGTCCGGGGTTACTGCCGCGTGGTTCGGCGCCACGGCTTCGGTGGTGCTGGGCGGGGTGGGCACCATTGTGGTGGCCCTGCTGTGGATGCGCCTGTTCCCGGCCCTGCTGCGCCGCGACCAGTTGGTGAGCACGCCCGCCGAAAGTCCGGACCAGAACCCTGACCAGACCTCTGCCGACGCGCCGGATGCGGCATCCGCACCGGAAACGGCGCGGGCATCCGGCTAGCCGTACCTTCTCATTTCCCTCCGCTCTTCCTTTCCGCACGCACAAGGGCCGCGTGGGGGCGTGCCATGCCCACCACGCGGCCCTTTTCCCCTGCCTTTTGCAGTTGGCAGGGGGCGGCCTGATCGAAATTCGCTGAATATGCCGGGCGCGCCTATCGCCTCAGCCGGTCCCGCACGGCCACGTAGACCGGAATGTGCGAACTGGCCACCACTTCCTCGGCCACGCTGCCCAGCAGCAGTCGGGCCAGGCCCCCCTTGCCGTGCGAGGCGATGAACAGGCACTCAGCGCCCAGCCGTTTGGCCGTGGCAAGGATGCGCTCCGCCGCTTCGCCCTGGGCCACGTGGCCGCGCGCCCGCACCCCTTCCTGCGCGGCCCGCGCCGCAATGGCCTCCACCACGGCCCTGCCGTGCTCCATTTCCATGTCCGCAGCCAGCAGCCCTTCCGCGGAATCGGGAAAGGCCAGATCGGCCACGTACAGCACATGCAGGTCTGCATCATGTTCGCGCGCCAATTGCAGCGCGGTGACGGCGGCATAGGTGCAGTAGCGCGAACCGTCCGTGGCCAGCAGGATGGAGCCGAATCCCAGCACCGCGCCCTGCGGCACCAGCAGCACGTCGCGCTCGCTGTGGCCGATGGTGCGCAACGGCACGTTGCCGCGCACCAGCCGCCCCAGGGCGGAACGGTCGGCCACGCCCATGGCGATGAGGTCGGCCTTCAGCCTGCGGGCCGTGTCCACGATGACCTCGAAGGGCTCGCCCTCCTCGCACAGGCAGTCGATGTCCATGCCGCGCGCGTTGGCCATTTCCAGGGCACGTGCCAGGGCCAGTTCGCTGGGCTGGCGCAGCAGGCGCTTCAGGTCCGCCAGGGCGCTGGAGCCAAGGTCGCCGGTGTAGGGCGGCACCACGGAGAGTACCGCCACCCGGCACTTGCGGGTGGCGGCGAACTCCAGAATCTGGTCCAGCGCGTACAGGGAATGCTCATCGCCGGTGACGGGCACCAGCAGACGTTCAAGCCTGCCCATGCGCCTCCTCCCTCGCGGCAATGCGGCCCTTCCACATGCTGCCGAGGATGATCACCGCGCCGGTCAGCAGGGCCAGGCACATGGATGCGAAGCTGATCTTGCCCAGCACGTCGAGCATTTCGGGCGACATGTCCATCAGGCCCAGCTTCACCAGGTAGCGCGGCAGGGCAATGCCCCGGCTCACGGCCACGATGAGCATGATCACGGCCATGACCATCTTGATCATGTGCTCGCGCACGTAGGTGGTGCCGATGGCACCCAACTGCACGCCCAGCAGCGAACCGCCGAGGATGATCAGCACCAGGCGGATGTCCACCATGCCGTGCATGGCCCAGTTGATGGAGCCGCCAAGGCCCATGACGAAGGCGATGACCAGTTCGGTGGCCGAAGCCATCAGGCCGGGCACGCCCATGACGTAGATCATGCCGGGCACGCCGACGAACCCGCCCACGGCGATGGTGGCGGCCAGCATGCCGGTGGCGAAGCCCACGGGCAGGGTGAACCACAGCGAAATGCGGATGCCGGAGCGGCGGAAGGTGATCATGGGCGGCAGTTCGATGGCCTGCAGGCGCAGGGCCAGGGGCGCGGTGGTTTCCACGCCGCCGCAGCGGGCGCAGCGCAGCGCGTCGCGCATGACATAGCCGCCCACCAGCACCAGCACCGCCACGAAGGACAGGCTGACGTACAGGTCCGACCCGACCTGGCCCCACTTTTCCAGAATGACCTGCTGGATGCGGATGCCGATCTGCACGCCCACGGCAGCGGACGCCGCCATGACCAGACCCAGCTTCACGTCCACCTGGCCGTAGCGGAAGCGCTTGATGGCCCCCACCAGCGCCTTGGGAAACTTGTGGCACATGTTGCTGGCCACGGCCACGGTGCCGGGCACACCCAGGCTCATCATGCCGGGGGTCAGCACGAAGGCCCCGCCAGAGCCGATGAACCCGCTGACCAGCCCGCCGATGAAGCCGACGATGAACAGGAAACAGATGCCCGACGCGGTCAGGTCGATGAACTTGGTGGGGTCCAGGGTAAGGATATCCATGGTTCTCTCCTTCGGTGTCGCCTAGGCGTTCAGCGTGGCGCGGCGTGCGGCCGGGCGGACGGTGGCGGGCTTGCTGACGGTTTCCGTCGGGCGGGCGGCCTTGCGGGTGGCTTCTATGCCCAGCACGCTCCACAGGTTGCCGGTGAATTCGCCGTGCACGTACGAGAACAGGAACACCGTGGCGATGGGCCCGGCTGCCCAGTACGAGCCCTGGGCGAAATGGGCGGCGATGGTGTCCGCGAAGGCGAACACCCCTGCGTACAGGGCGGCGGACAAGATACCGAAGACGATGGTCTTGCCCCAGGGCTTGCGTGCGGTTTGCGTTGCCATTGCTAACTCCCGTGTGGTGGCGCCGCCTGCGTGACGGCCCGTTGTCCCCGTTGGCGGGGGTTGTCGAGGGCGGTCGCCCTCATTCCACCGTGAACAGCGCAAGGCCGGTGCGGCCCCGCATCAGTTCGCTCTCTTCCGGTTCGCTCAGGATCAACTCGACGCGGCCATGGGCGCGCGCCGCTTCTTCCACTGCGTGGTCCGGCCTTCCGGCCGGGGAGAAGCGCACCTCGTGCAGGGCAGCCATGCCCCGCGCACGCGCCGCTTCCACCCATTCAAGGGCCCCCGCCCGCGCCTGCCGTTCAAAGGCCGCGCGGCGGTAGGCGTCGTGGGATGCATCGCCCACGTGCAGGAACAACAGGCCGCTGCCCATGCGACCGGCAAGGCTCAGGGCGTAGCCCGCAAGGCGCGATGACAGGCCGCAGCCGTGCCCCAGCACCAGAATGCGGCGGACCTGGGCCCCGCCCCGGCGGATCACCGCCCCGGCCAGCAGCTGTTCGCCCGCCTCGGCCAGGGCCAGGGCCTCGGCGTAGTCGGCCAGGCGTTCCTCCATCCGCACGGCGGTGGTGGAACGCATGCGGATGTCGCCCTGCCCGGCGTCACCGCCAGGGGCGATGCGACGAAACCATCTACCGGGCATGGGCGACCTCCGGAAAAAACGTGCGGGCGGGTGAGTGGTCGGTTGCGCGAAAGAGGCGGGCCGCCCGTGAACGATGGAGCAAAGGCATGCTACTCGGCTCTCAGCACCGGGCGCTGGCGTTGCCCGGCGGTTGCGGTGCGGGACTGGGCACCAGTTGCGGGAGTTGCGGAGGGCTGGCTCGCCTCCGTGTGGCGGGCTTGCCCGGTCTGGCGGGCGGCATCGTCACCGCCGCGCAGCTGCCACACGGCCTCGTCCGGCCGGTTCCGTTCCGCAAAGGCCACTGCGACAAATGCCGACTCGATCGATTCGCGGATGGTTCCCATTTTGCTTCCTCGCGGTTTGTGTGTGTTCACGCATAAACAAGTGCCGTGCCAGAATGCGATTTTGTGGGTAATTATCTGATTTTATTATTGATGTTTATTTATACAAACCTGCGGGCGGCGTGCTCATGGTGTTGCAAAGTGCAACGCCAACTGCTACCAGTCCGCGTAACAGGCCGGTTTCGCGCGGGTTCGTGAAAAAAAGCACAGCGTTGCGAAATGCAACGGTGCTTCACTCCGCAACAGTGATGCCGGTCAGCCCAAAGGGAATGCGAGGAGGCGCGCATGATCTTTTTTCGGCGGCAGGGCGGGGACACCCCGCCAGACGCATCCGACGCGGCGGGTCAATCCGGTCAGCCCGCCCAATCCGATCAGCCAGACCCCACCGGCCTGCGCGCCAGATGCGCGGCGGCGGATCTGCCCGATGCGGTGCGCGGGGTGCTGGAGGCGGAAATTGGCCGCATGGAAAAGACCGACGCAGCCGCGCCGGAAAACGCCATCGCCCTCAATTACGTGGAATGCCTGCTGGAACTGCCGTGGAACGCCCTTACCCGCGACAGTCTGGACCTTGCGCGCGCGGCGGCGGTGTTCGACGCCAGCCACGCGGGCCTTGGCCAGGTGCGTGAACGTGTGCTGGAGCATCTGGCCGCTCGGGTGCTGTGCGCCACCCAGCCCGCCGCCGTGCTGGTGGTGGACGATGAACCCATCGCCCGCGACAACGTGGCCCACGTGTTGGCGCGCGAAGGGTATGCGGTGGACACGGCGGCCAACGGCGAAGAGGCCTTGGCCCGCCTGGCGCAGCGCCGCTATGACTGCATCGTCACCGACCTGAAGATGGACCGCATGGACGGCATGCAGCTCATGGAGGCGGCCCGGCGGGTGGCTCCGGATACGCGCATCGTGGTGGTGACCGGCTACGCCACGGTGGACACCGCCGTGCAGGCCCTGAAGACCGGCGCGGTGCAGTACCTTTCCAAGCCCATCGACATCGCCGAACTGCGCGCCACCGTGCGCGAGGCCCTTGCCGACCGCACGCAGGGCCTTTCGTCGCGCGCGCCGGTACTGTGCTTCACCGGGCCGCCCGGCGTGGGCAAGACCTCGGTGGGCCGGGCGCTGGCAGAGGCACTGGGGCGGCGCTTCTACCGCATGTCGCTGGCCGACCTGCGCGACGAGGCGGAACTGCGCGGCCACCGGCGCACCTATGTGGGAGCCATGCCGGGGCGGATCATCCAGGCCCTGCGCACCACGGGGGTACGCAACCCGGTGTTCATGCTGGACGAGATCGACAAGGTGGGACAGGACGCCAAGGGCGACCCGGCCATGGCCCTGCTGGAGGTGCTGGACCCGGAGCAGAACGCCCGCTTCGTGGACCGCTACCTGGAGATTCCCTTCGACCTTTCGCAGGTGCTGTTCATCGCCACGGCCAACGGAGTGGAGCGGCTGCGCGGCCCCCTGCTGGACCGCATGGAGGTGGTGGAGTTCCACGGCTACGCAGAGGCGGACAAACTGGACATCGCCACCCGCTTCCTGTTGCCCCGCCAACTGCGCGAACACGGGCTGACCGCGCCCTATCCGCAGGTGACGCCAGGAGCCCTTGCGCGGATCATCAACGACTACACCAGCGAGGCGGGCGTGCGCGGGCTGGAGCGGGAACTGGCCAGGCTGTGCCGCAAGCTGGCCCGGCTGCGGCTGGAGGCCGGGGGGCATGCGGGCCCGACTGGACAGACTGGCCCGACTGGCCCGGCATCAGGCATCGCCCCCGGCACGGCTGCGCCTGACCCCCAGTCCCCGGACGTTGTGCCCCCGAACACGCTGCTGGTGGATGATGGGGTGGCCGCCGCCCTGCTGGGTCCGCCGCGCTACCGGCACGACGCGGCCCAC